>NZ_JAUBTR010000034.1:19562-23392 GCF_036705045.1 Microcoleus sp. BR0-C5 | reverse complement strand
ACTGAAAACCAACGCTGCCCTCGACTTTGAAACTAAGCCCACTTACAATATCCTAGTTCGCACTACCGATGCTGGGGAACTAAGTTACGATAAACCCTTGACGGTTAATATTAACGATATTGATGAATTTGTCTACCTGACACCGAATAACGATCTTTTCTACGGTACTGCGGGTGCTGACCAAATCAAGGGTTTAGCAGGAAGCGATGTCCTCTATGGTAAAGCTGGCAACGATATCATAGATGGCGGTGATGGCAATGATATTGTCTACGGTGGAGATGGAGACGATTTGCTCAAGGGTGGGAATGGTAGCGATCGCCTTTACGGTGATGCCGGTAACGACCAACTCCTCGGCGATGCGGGTAATGACATCCTCTATGGGGGTGATGGTGACGATATCCTCGATGGCGGTGCAGGGAGCGATCGGCTCTACGGGGATGCAGGGATTGATATCTTTGTTCTGGGATCGGGAATGGGTCTGGATTCCATCTACAATTTCCAAGATGGCATAGACAAAATCCGATTAGATGGAGGTTTAACTTTCGGCGCTTTACAGATTGCCCAAAGTGGCACTTCCACCTTAATTAAAATTGCATCAACCGGAGTCACCCTCGCTTCTTTAGTTAACACGAATTCCGCCTTGATTGGGGCGGCTGATTTTAGCAGCGCTAGCGCGGTTGTCCAATTGTCTCAATTCTGAAATTATCAGGTGCGTTAACTTCCGTTAGCGCACCAGAGAGGTTTTTTTATCCGCAATACCTTCTGATTAATAACAAGGACATTCCCCAGATGAAACCCCTGCTAAATACTTCAAAAACTATCAATCCCACCACCACAATTGTTTTTATTGATGCCGGAGTCGAAAATTCCCAGCAACTTATTGAGGGTGTCATTCCCAGTGCAGAAGTCTTTGTCTTATATAAAACGGCAGATGGCCTTGAACAAATTAGCCAAGTTTTACAACACCGTCAGAATATTGATGCAGTTCATATTATTTCCCACGGTTCCCCCGGTTGCTTGTATCTGGGAAATAGCCAACTGAGTTTAGATACCCTTAACGACTACGCGGCTCAACTGCAACAGTGGGATGTTGCTAATCTGCTGCTCTATGGCTGTAACGTCGCAGCAGGGGATGCAGGAGAAGAATTTATTACTAAGTTACACACTCTGACGGGGGCAGAAATTGCCGCTTCTAAGACTCTGACTGGGAGTGCTGCGAAGGGGGGAAACTGGGAGTTAGAAGTCACCACAGGTCAAGCCGAGTTGACAGCGGCTTTTTCCCCAGAAGTAATGACCACCTATCCAGGGGTTATGAGCTTTGTTGCAGAAATCGAACCTAACGACTCCATCTTCACTGCTCAGGTTATTCCTGCTTCAAGCTTCAGTTTGGATTTCCGCAGTGATATTCAAACCTTCTCTGGCACGAATATCTCCACTACAGCCCCTCACGCTACTATCCAAGGAACGGGTAATGGAACCTATGACTATTACCAATTCAATGCCTTGCCAGGTCAGCAGTATATTTTCGACATTGATAACAACAACTTTGACAGTGAGTTAGATCTCTTTGACATCAACGGGAGCTACATTGTAGGCAACCATGATGCCACAGAAATAGGGGATACAGGAGGAGGGGGCGCCTCCTTTATAACCTACAATTCGCCAAATAGTGCCTCTTATGTCATTAGGGTAGGTAGGTTTCCTTACTACAACGGGTATGATTATGTAATGACACTAAATCCGGGGGATTATTATAGCCTTCATATCGTTGAGGTTCCCACTGTTCTTAATGCAGCCCCAACCGATCTTACCCTCAGCAACACCAGTATTAATGAAAACGTTGCAGCTAACAGCACAGTCGGTAGCTTCACCAGCACCGACCCCGACACGGGCAATACCTTCACTTACAGTTTAGTTGCAGGCACGGGAGATACCAATAATAGTGCATTCTCCATTGTCAGCAACCAACTGCAAATCAACGCTTCCCCCGACTTTGAAACTAAGTCCAGTTACAACCTCCGCGTTCGCACTACGGATCAAGGGGGGCTGACTTACGATAAGCCCTTGGTGGTCAACATTAACAATGTCAATGAAACACCGACGGTTCTCAATCTCAGCAACACCAGTATTAATGAAAACGTAGCAGCTAACAGCACAGTCGGTACTTTCACCAGCACCGACCCCGACACAGGCAATACCTTTACTTACAGTTTAGTGGCAGGCCTGGGAGATACCAATAATAGTGCATTCTCCATTGTCAGCAACCAACTGCAAATCAACGCTTCCCCCGACTTTGAAACTAAGTCCAGTTACAACCTCCGCGTTCGCACTACGGATCAAGGGGGGCTGACTTACGATAAGCCGTTGGTGGTCAACATTAATGATATCGATGAGTCTATCTACGGCACACCCAATAACGATATTCTCAATGGTACTGCCAATGCCGACCAAATCAATGGTTTAGCAGGGAACGATCGCCTCTACGGTAACGCCGGAAACGATACCATCGATGGCGGCGACGGCGATGATATTGTCTACGGTGGCAATGATAACGATTTGTTGCGCGGGGGTAATGGCAGCGATCGACTTTACGGTGATGCGGGTAACGACGAACTCCTCGGCGATGCGGGTAATGACATCCTCTATGGGGGTGATGGTAACGATATCCTCAATGGCGGTGCTGGAACCGATCAGCTTTATGGTAATGCAGGGATCGATACCTTTGTCTTAGCACCAGGAATGGGTCTGGATTCCATCTACAATTTCCAAGATGGCGTAGACAGAATCCGATTAGATGGAGGTTTAACTTTCGGCGCTTTACAGATTGCCCAAAGTGGCACTTCCACCTTAATTAAAATTGCATCAACCGGAGTCACCCTCGCTTCTTTAATTAACACGAATTCCGCCTTAATTGGGGAGGCTGACTTTAGCCCTATCGCGCCTGTCGCGGCGATATAGTCTAAATTCTGAAATTATCAGGTGCGTTAACTTCCGTTAGCGCACCCTTGATTTTAAGTTTATAATTATTAATTATTTAAAATATTCATTCCAATAAATATTTTTTTATTCCATCTATAGCGAGCCTAAATGAATTCTGTAATTCTTGTAGCGGAAAACTCTCCCTGGTTGCCCCCATCCGTGGGGGGGTAGGCACGGGGGCACTACCCCTACATAATTTGTACTAATGATTTATAGTCGCTACAGAAAAATATTAACGCCATCGATTTAATAAATATTAAATTATCAGGATATCAGCGTATAATTACTGTATTAACTAATATATTTAATTCCTAATTGCTGCGCTTGTAATGATAATTAAGCCCCTCAAATTTATCGTTAATCCTACTTCGCACCTCTCTACAGCATACAATGGTAGTATTCTCGTCGCTTTGACTCTCCTGAGCATCGCTTACTCAACCCCAGCTATAGCAGAAACTCGCTCCAATTTACTCGACAAATCCAATCAACTTGATTCCTCTGCTGCGAGCGTTTCCGACCTTCCAGAAGCCACCTCTTTATCAGAAACAGCCAACTGGTTTACTTATCCTACAAACCCGGAACCCTCATCCCCAAATTTAGCCTCGGAACCTGAACCCACAAAACCCCAATCAACTAATAATCCTAACGGATTGCCCCAACCTTCTGCGCCATCTACTGACCCCGATTACATTATTCCATCTCGAAGCGATCCAAGTGTTTCCGACCTTCCAGAAGCTACATCTTTATCAGAAACAACCAACTGGTCTACTTATGCTACAAACCCGGAACCCTCATCCCCAAATTTAGCCTCGGAACCTGAACCCACAAAACCCCAATCAACTAATAATCCT
>NZ_JAUBTR010000034.1:0-19462 GCF_036705045.1 Microcoleus sp. BR0-C5 | reverse complement strand
AACGGATTGCCCCAACCTTCTGCGCCATCTACTGACCCCGATTACATTATTCCACCTCGCATCGCTCCAGACGAAAAAATTAGCCCATTCACGACCAATTTACTTCTCAATGACATTCCTATCAGCCATCTAACTGAATGGGAGTTTAGTGGTTTCAAGACTTTTGCTGACACCACAGACAGCGATATTTTTTTTAATGGCACTCTCAAACTTAACGGTCGAGTCAGTGAAAGCTTAAGCCGAACTAATATTTATAGAGTAGACCAAAAAGCCACTTATTTGCAACTGCGGACTGTTCCCCTAGAACGAACAATTACAACCACAACTACCGCACCCCAAACCATGACGGGGTTAGAAATTCAAATGAGTTTAACGGCGGCTTGTATTTTTCCCAATACTCCCAGTGACCAACAATGTACTTATACCCCAGGTTTAGTTATCGATCGCAATAGTATAGATCCAGAGTTTTTTGTACCTACCCGCGTCTTTCAAACATCTCAGGTTGGGGATGTTCTCAAACCGGAAACTTTGGCTTTTATGCAGCTTCCAGGCTTTCAAGGCGGAACCAGCAGTCAACCGATTGGCGTCGATTTTTATTTTCCCAATTCCGGTGCTTATCCGGGAAACAGCCAATCCCAAAAAACAAAAGTTGAGAGAAAAGAAGAAGTTGACTATACGATTGCAGGTACTGTTTCCCGAGTTCGTCAAGTTGTGAAAGCCAATGATCGAGAAGCCGTTTTAGGACGGACGATTCGAGGATTTACTCTCTTTGTTGATGATGAAAATCGCTGGCTAAATACGGCAATTCAAGCGGGGGCGCAACTTTTACCCGATGTCATTCCTGACCTAGAAGGCAGTAAAAATCCGGTTAATACTAATATCAACCGCAACTTATTTTTAGCAGCTAATAATACTCGTTTACCCAGCAGTAGTTTTACGATATATTCCGCCGGACTCGGACGAGCCGAAAGTTTAACGCCTAATGTCACCAGCTTAAGTCAAGTTCCTAGAGCGAATTATAACAGCCTTTGGCTCGGTCTTTCTCCCGTGATCGATCGCGCTCTTGAAGATGGTCGAACCTTTTACGACCCAACAGGCCCACAAGTCACCCTTGTCGGTGCTGGTGCAGAAGGTGGAGCAAATACCAATGTACAGTTATTCTCTGCGGTCAACCAAAATCAGTATTCTACGGCCAATTTGCAGAATTTTTATGCCCAAGTTTATTTAAGCTTTTTACAGCAAGATGTCAACTTTGTGAGAGAAAGTATCTATCGGGAAGAAACCCGTTACTATCCTCACCTCAGCTTTACCGGAAACTGGACAGGAGGCGAAGATATCCTGCGATACTATACGGGTGTGATTGCTTCGGAAAAGCCCAAACTCTACCTCGGTGCTGATTACACGAGAAACACGCTAAACAATTGGAGTTTTCGCGGCGGTGCCATTGGTTATCTCAACCCCGATCGCGATTATTACAGCCAACTTTGGGGGAGTGTAGCCAAAACCTTTCGCTTCAGTAGGCGGGCAAATTTAACCTTATCTACTGGCTTCAATTATGCTCTCGATCGAGAAACAAGAATTGGTGATGTAGTTAGTCTTTCACCCGCTAGTGAAGTAGCCCTTAGCGCTCGCCTGAATTGGGGAATTTTTTCTCTGGGTTTGACCAACTATGTTGGTGATATCCTACCCAATTCCTACGACGATCGCTTACTCGCTGAGTTAACCATCCGTCCTCTAAGCAATCTCACTCTGTCTGGTTATATTGCCCCCATCGATAAAAACTCCACTCGCTCTCTCTACGGTGCTAGTGTAAGTTGGCAACTGGAAAATAACTACAACAGTCCTACCCTATCCCTGAATTGGCAAAATAAGCAATATGATTATGGTGATGATGTTTTGGGGAATCCTTTATTATTGAATGATAATGTTTTTACGATCCTCTTTCGCATTGGTTCTCCAGCTAATCCGCTCTCTCGTTAATCTTACTCAGATTAAAAGCCAAGTAATTTGCTCAAATAAAAACTCAGACTTCTGCCTCATCCCCGCCTGTGAACCGTTTGAGAAAATCTAGGCCAATAGGAACTCTCACCGAGATTACCTCATTTGCGAGTTAATCGGCTTCGGACGGCAGTGCCATAATATTTTAGTAGACTAAGTACGGAAGAACCGGAAATACGGATGCTATGGGAATTGCTAGTATCTAGGGAAGCAGTCAAATCAAAATATAATAAACTGCTACGCAGCTTAACAGCCACGCACGGTTCTTAGGGAAGGGTTGAGGGGCTACCCTCAACCCTTACCCGCTAAAAATATTAGTTTTATTTTCGATCGTCGATACAGGGAGTATAATTTTTGACGATCGACAAACAGTTCCGGCCATCAGCCATTCTCTCGTAACTAATACTGTCTGCGATGTCTTTGATCAATTTTAGCCCCCGCCCGCCCGGAGAGTGAATATCGACTTTTTCCGAAATATCTCTGATTTTTTTCTCTAAATCAAACGGATCGCCCGAGTCCCAAATTTTAATCTCTAAAGATTCAGCGAACACCGCCACCTGAATCTCAACAGGCAAATCCGCTGGTTTCCCCTTGTGGGCGTGACGCACCGCATTCGTAAAGCCCTCAGCCAAAGCCAACTGACACCTTATCCACACACTTGTAGGAATTCGCGAGTCGTACAATTGTGCAAACCACGACAAAACCCAGCTTAATCCATTCAGACCTGTATTGACTTGAAGATCCGCTTTTTTTAGCATCGGCAACTTTTGGGAACCCTTTAATTCAATCACGCTCACCACAGAAGTTCTTCATCGGCCCGTGGGCAAAATACAACCAGAAAAAATACCCTGAGACAAAATACAACGGCGGCCAAATTGAATGGTAGTTTGAGGATACTAGCTTTGGTGGGCCGTGGATCAATGTCTAATCCACTAATCGGTTAGCCACTATACCATAAGTAGCATTTTCATGTCAACCAGCGACGGTAGCAAATAAAAGTCTATAAAAATTTATATTCTGAGTATAAACTGAGTGAAGTTCGATCGCGCCAAATTTCCATCAAATTTTAACGTAAATTGAACTCAACGACCCGCCCTCAAAAGCAATTACCTCGAAAGCGATGTCAATCAACTATACTCAATCTCAGACAAGGGCGCTGACAGGATATATTTTAAATGACCCCCAGACCTTGAAAAACTTGTAGTACCTAAGTGCCCATGTTTCAAATTCTGGTTATTGACGATGATACGGCTGTTCAAGAACTGCTGAGAAGAACCCTGAAAAAACAGGGTTACGAAGTAACAGTAGCAAGCAATGGCTATGACGGTGTAGCCCAGGCGCAAAAATTGCGTCCGGCCCTGATAATTTGCGATTGGATCATGCCGCGCTTGACCGGCATAGATGTGTGCCGTCGAGTCAAGGCAGATCCGGATCTGTCAACTACACAATTCTTTTTGTTGACTTCTTTGGGTTCGATCGCCGATCGAGTCAAAGGCCTCGACGCCGGTGCCGACGATTTTATCTCCAAGCCGATCGAACTCAACGAGTTACAGGCAAGAGTACGCGCGGGATTGAGGCTGCACCAACTCAGCCGAGATTTGAAAATTGCCAAGCAAAGTCTGGAAGCAGAGTTAGCCGAGGCCGCCGAGTACGTGCAATCGCTGCTGCCAGATCCGATGACGGAACCTTTCAGCATCGAGGCAAAATTCATTCCCTCCCGGCAGTTGGGGGGAGATTGCTTCGACTACAACTGGCTAGATGCCGATTATCTGGCGATTTACTTGCTAGACGTAGCCGGTCACGGTTTGCGGGCTGCCCTGCCTTCTGTGGCCGTGCTGAATTTGCTGCGATCGCGCACGCTCCCCAACATAGACTACTACAAACCCAGCGACGTGTTGCGCGCCCTGAACACCACCTTCCAGATGAGCTACCAAAATGACAAGTATTTCACCATCTGGTACGGCGTTTACAACCGCATTTCTCGCCAGCTAGTTTATGCCAGCGCCGGCCATCCACCGGCCGTGTTAATTTCCCAGTCCCCTGCGAGCACCGCTAAAATCCAGCGATTAAAAACCCCCGGAATGCCGGTCGGGATGTTCCCCGACGCCCCCTATGTCGATAATTGCTGCGATGTCGAGGACTTGAGCACTCTCTACATCTTTAGCGACGGGGTATACGAGATCCACCAACCTGACGGCAATATCTGGGGGCTTGACCCTTTCATCGACCTGCTAGCAGCTTACAACGGTGCAAGTGCCGACCAGTTAGAGCTGGTTTTGAACTACATTCAAAAGTTGAACGCTAAAGCAGTTTTTGATGATGATTGGTCTTTACTCAAGGTAAACTTTGGCTAGCTGACTTCTTGCATTGCATCTGCGACCAAATAGCAAGAAGGCAGCAGCCCAAAGATTTAGTTAGTTGAGAGAATTTTGCTATTAAAAGCATCGCGGGTTTGAAATATCTCGAAAACTCGATCCATACTGGTGAGTTCAAATAAGATGCGGATTTGCTCGTTGATAGAACAGACAACCAATTGACTCCCAGCGGCCCGGACTGTTTTGAGTGCCAAGACTAAAGCCCCCAAACCAGAACTATCCATAAATGTCACATCAGTGAAGTCTATCAATACCACATCGGCTCCCGCTTCCACTAGGTCGCTAATCTCTTGGCGGAATTGACTTGCCTTGGTGCCGTCTAAAATGCCAGAGGGCTGAATAATTTTAACTACAGGACTCATATTTTGCGGTGGGAATATCAGAATTACTAGCCAGACTACGCTAGTATAGCTGCGAGATGGACTCCGATCCAAATAAGAGAGGGGGAAAGCGCCAGAGCCTGAGAGCGGGAGAATAGTTTTGAGGGCAAAAGATGGTGCTCGTCGCGGATCGTAAGGCCGATCGCAGTCGCAGCGCTTCGCCTGGAGTGAATTTTGAGAGAGGGACAATCTTTGTTCTGCCGAATGCCTTCTGGTATTAATCAAACTGAGCTAACTTTGGCGCGGTAGAGCAGTTTTTCGCCTTGTCTGTAGCCTGTGTAGCGGACTTTGACGGGTTCTCCGGGTTCGGCTGTTCCTTCCATGAGCTGGTGCTGTTGGGGATTGTAGGGAATTTCGGCTCCGACTGGGGCGATCGACTCCACTCCCCAATGCTCTAATAACTGCTCGACTGGCCGCAGCAAGGGCAGTAGTTTCTGAGCCCGCAAGTTGTGATTTTCCTGAGCTTTGCTCGCAGCAGTCGGCCACTGCAACATCCAAGATTCTAAAATTTGCACGCTAGATAGCTGGAATTCCTGCATCAAAGATTCTCTCTGCTGTTCGATCGAAGCTTGCAGGCGCTGATATTCTTGTTCTAGGGCGGTCGGTGGTGCCTTTTCTAACTCTACATAGTTTGGCGTCAAGGTTGCGAGCAGTTCGGTTAAGGAAATTTGCAAAGCTTGACTAATTTTGAGCAGGATGTCGGCTCTGGTTTGCAGGGCTAAACCGCGACGCAGGCGACTTAGCTGGATCTCGGAAACTCCTGCTTTTTTGCTGAGTTCTCGATCGCTCGAAACCCCCGCCTGTTCCATCAGGCGTTGCAGTTGAAGAGCATAATCTGGAATATTGGCAGTCACGAAAAACTCATCCAAATTAATAAATGGACATATTCTCGATCGTAAACTGTCACGAGCCTTAAGGAAATACATCTGTGGGGCGGGCATTTTGGGAACCCACCCCACAATTATTTTTGTGGCACAGGCATCTTGCCTGTGGCGGGCAAGATGCCCACCCCACAATTATTTTTGTGGCACAGGCATCTTGCCTGTGGCGGGCAAGATGCCCACCCCACAATTATTTTTGTGGCACAGGCATCTTGCCTGTGGCGGGCAAGATGCCCACCCCACAAGAGTTGTGCCTATTTGACTGCAACTTTCTCAGCGACGGCTGTTGCAGTTGTCGCAGAACCTTGCAAATGTGCTTCTAGGAACCACAAACGCTTGTCAATTGTCCGCGAAATTTCGGTGTACAGATCCGCTGTATCGGCATCGCCGAGTTCGTCTGCTTTGTCTATGGCGACTCGCAGGTGTTGGGCGTAGGGTGCGTAGCGATCGGCTAAAGCCGTCACGTATTCTTTGCCGTCTAAAATGTCGAAAGGAAATTCTGGCAGGATCGAATCTGCGGCTGCTGTGCGGGCTGTTCCTACAGCCAAACCGCCCAAAGCTGTGACCCGTTCGGCAACCAAATCGATGTATTCTTCGAGTTCTGTTGCCATTTCGTCAAACAGCAAGTGCAACTGGTAGAAGTCCATGCCTTTAACGTTCCAGTGAGCTTGTTTGACTTGAGTTTTTAAGTCCAGAGTCGTTGCCAGCGTGGCGTTGAGCAGCCCGACTACTTGAGAGCGGGTGGCGGCTGACATATCGATGCGGGTCGGGTAAAGATGTTGTTTGTGGTTGTTGGTAGTCATAGGTTTTTAGCTTGTTATTAGTGATTGTCGATCAAATATTTGCCTGTCGTGAATTTCTGTTGAGAGGCTCAGGCTAGGTGCATCTGCAACACCGCACGGGGAGCTCGGCGTATTTTACAGCGGATAGTTTCTAAACCGAGACGCTGGCAAGCTTCGTACCGGTGGCAACCGGAAAATCCGTAATACTGACCATCTACTTCTAGCACGTCGATGGGTTCGTTTAAACCTACCTCGCGGATGGATTCCATGAGGGCGGCTACTTTGGTTTGGTCGTTGACTCGCGGCAGGGGGCGGCGAATCTGGTTGAGGGGTATTTCTTCGATCCTCATGGCGTTGGTCTGTTTTGCTTCTTATTAAATCATACTCGTAATGACTTCGACTTGGCAAGCAAAATGAGGAATTACGCAAAAACCTGCTTTCGAGATGATTACTCGGTAAGATGGAGACGAACAAAGCAACTTGCAGGCAACCCCTGATGAACTCAACGACTGGCTGGTTAACTCGCATTACCCAAACCCCCGGTCAGTGTCCTTGTCGTCCCTGCATTCGAGGAATGCGAATTCGAGTCACGGACAATTGACAATTCGCTATATTAGGGATGCTAGGTGATATTAATGGGTGAGCTGCGATAGACAAATGTGCGATCGCTTGTCTATAAAAGAAATTTACTACATAGCAAATAAATTCGCTACGATCTAATGCCATGATGAAAACATCCCAACCAGATATTATTGTGACAAGCCAAGACGGAGAATATCTGATAATCGTTGAGGTAAAGCTCAAAAACATCAGTGTTAAAAACGCTATTGCACAGCTTAAACACACTATGGCATCTATTGGTTGTTCAGTTGGACTTGTCGTAGCTGGCGATCGTGTGATTCTCCTTCGCGACTCCTTAGAGAAATATAATGGTGAGTCAATTCATATAGTTGGTGAAGCGAATCTTCCCGATTCTTTGCTACCACTGGCAGATGAGCAATGGAAAGGAGACCCTGCTATTGAGTTTGAATCGCGAGTTCAGCGATGGCTTGAGAAACTAAAGCTGACTGCCAGTATCGAGAACTTGCCCAATGACTTAAGAAACCTACTTGGCGAATCAATAATTAGCCTTCTCCGAATTGGCGAAGTAAGGGCTGCTGGCCCTAGATGGAGTAAGGTTGCAAAATGAAGCCCAAGGCAGTTTTAGTTGAAACAAATTGGGTAGTGGATGTTATTGCTCCAGCATACTTGCAAAGTCCACAGGCTATGCAGTTGCTCGAACGTGCTCAAGCTGGTGAGTTTAAGTTATATGTGCCTGCAATATGCCTTACAGAAGCACGCGAAACTGTACCTCGCAGGTTTGCTCCAGGCTCTCACTCTAATGATTTCCGCAAATTTGTTAGATGGGCAAAAGATCTAGGTCGAGTGACCGCTGAGGATGCAGATGCAGCATATCGGGTATTTGCTAAATTTGATGGATTAGTCGCAAATGAACTGACGAAAGTGAAAGTTTCAGAACGATTGGATGAATTAGCGAACCATCCTAGTCTAAACGTCTTTCAGCTTTCAGAGCCTATGCTGGAGCGCCAAGTATCTATTGGTGCAATGGATGATCTCTTCCTTAAACCGTATGATTTAGCTGTTTTGGCGGCTGTGATAGTTAAATCTGAAGAATTACAGCAAGAGGGGCATCCCTGGGTTGGTTTCTGTGAGCTAGACTCCGATCTTCAACCGTGGGACAAATCCGGTTCCCGGAAACGTGTTCTTAGCGATCTCTACGATGATGTCCGAATATTCGTGTACGCTAACTTCCTACTAGAAGATGTAAGTGAGCTTCCCGATGGTTGGACTACTTCAATTTAGCAATTACACCTAACTATTATTAGAATCAAAGTTTCCGCATCATACTCGAAATCATACCACTGCTACTAAATCCTATCCATTCAATCCAGCAATAATATTGACACTCATAGCCAGAATAGCGGTGTTAAAAAAGAACGACAGCACGCTGTGAAAAAGCACGAGATACCTCGTGGAACGAGAAGTTATCTGCACGTCTGCAACTTGGCAAGTCATGCCAATACCAAAGGAGAAATATAAAAAATCTTTGTAATCTGGTTCCTCGTAGCCCGGAAAATCCAAACCCCCCGCCTGCAAGTAGCTGCCGTGCTGCTTGCTGCGGTTTTTGTAGTAGCTGCGGGCATAGTGCATGGTGAAGATAGTGTGTACCTGCATCCAAGAGCCAACAATTGTCAGCACAGAAAGCCCCAAGTGCAGAAATAGCAAATCCGGGGACAGGCCTTTGGTATCGCGCAGCAGGAAGAAAATGGCTAAAAAGCTGGCAAAAGCGGCTGCCGTAATCGTACTTAAGATTGTTAAGCGACCAGCGTCCAACTGCTGAGCGTGGTGGCGCATCATTTCGGGAGTGCCTTGCAGCATCAGCATCCAAGTTAAAATCAGGAAACTGACCGCGCCCGCGTTCCAAATGCACAGCGTCCGAGTCAGGAGGAAATAGTGAGGCGGCAGGAAAACAGCGACTGCTATAGCAAACAGAACAGACACAAACAGGCGGTGCCGGACGCTCCAGACCCAGTGCATTTGAGATTTGGAAACATTTCTCACAGTAATCTAGCCTAAGTTAGGCACAGTAAGGGTTTAGAAAATCTTAACTGCTATCTTTTCAGGAAATCCCCAAAGATAATGAATTGGTAACGCGCAGCACAGGCATAATTTTTCATGCCTTTCGATAGATCGATCGACCTCAACGTTCTAGGTACAGTGGGATAAAAGATAAATTGTGGCTTGAAATTATGGCATCCTCCCAACCCCTCAAAGGCATTGAATTGATCGACTGCGCCAAAGCTAACGCCCAACAAGGAATCGCCACAGCCGCGAAGCTTTGCGGCTACGGAGGCGACCTCAACACCTTCGAGCGGGAACTAAAAAAGGCTTGCCAAGACATCGGCGTCGAAGTCAAGGAGTTAAACGACTTGATTACGAATCAGCAGATGATGAAACAAGGAATGGGCATTGAAATTGCTCCAGATACTCCCTCAGAACTCTAGGCTCAATCTCCACCGCACCAGTTTTAGAGCTAAGATTGCCCTGACACCCGTATTTTGAGTCTGCTAGCTGAGGCAGGCTAGAATGTTTTGCATGGGAGCTTCCGACTCGAGGTAGGAGTCGCGTTTTCTCCCGCGAAGAGGGTGCTTTCTGGAGGGTGCACAGATTGTTAGGAGGACTGTCGTGTCAGATCAGCAAGACCGAATTATGCGTTTGTTTATAGAGGAGGCTAAGGAGCACCTCGATACTCTAGAAAATGGTTTAGTGGATTTAAAGTCCACGATGAAAGACCCCGAAAGCGTCCAAGAGATGTTTCGAGCCGCCCATTCCGTGAAAGGAGGGGCGGCTATGCTCGGCTTAGATAGTATTAAAACAACCGCTCACCGCTTGGAAGATTGTTTTAAGGTGCTCAAGGACGGGCCCGTCAAGCAGGTTGACCAAACGGCAGAATCCCTATTTTTAAAGGGAGTTGATACGCTTAAGGACTTGATTGGGCGACTGGAGGGGCCTTTCGGCTTGAGGAATGAGGAGGGAGAAAAACTCGTGCAGCAGGTGATGCCTGTTTTTGCTCAACTGGAAACTCACCTCGATAAATTGGCGTCGGGCAAAGTGCAGGTGCTTGCTGCTGGGTCTGGTGCCCCCGCCGCTCCAACAGCGGGTGCTGTGCCGGCGAATTTTGCTGTTGAAGTGATGACTTTACTCAAAGAAATGTTGCAGGTGTTCAAGCAGAAAGAATCGGCTGCTAGTCGCTCTGAGTTGACGGCTGTGTGCGTTCGCCTCTATAAGTTGGGAGGTAAAATTGAGACTTGGCAAAATTTAGTAAAAACAGCTAGAGCAGCGATCATTAATCCCAAAAACTCTTATAAAGTCTTAGCTCCGCTGATTATCAAAGAACTCAAGGAAGCTGGCGATTTAGTACAAGTGGGGAAAGTCAAGGCGATCGTTCCGAGTAAAAATTTGCTACTTTTGGCAGCAAGCCCAAAACCTGCAGAGCCCAGCCCCCCAGCCGTTTCAGCAGCCCCAGCAGCAGCCTCGAAGCAAGTCGCACTTCCCGCCGAACCGAAGGCGGTAGTCAAGCTTTTGCTCAAAACTTTCAACAAAAAGCAACTCTCGGAAATCGCCAAGTTACTGGTTAACGCCATCAAATCCTCAAACTAGGAGGTGTTGCAGTAGAAGATAGAATCAAAGCAATATTTGTGAGGCGGATAATTGTCTGGGGGTGCTGGCAGCCGGAGTTGAGCAGCAACTCAAAAAAATTCACTCACTCGATATTTTTGCCCTCTACCTTCTACTGTTGGGCAAGCCTGCGTTAGAATTAGTGGATATGTAGGCGTGCAATATTGTACCAGAATTAAAAATCGAGCAGGCTTTAGAAGGCGGTAGCTGTGAAACCAATTCGTTCATTAGAAGATGCTTTAAACCGCTGTCAGGCGATGGGAATGCGCTTGAGCCGCCAGCGTCGATTTATTCTAGAACTTTTGTGGGAGGCAAAAGAACACCTCTCGGCTCGCGAAATTTACGATCGCCTCAACAAACAAGCGCATTCGATCGGGCATACTTCTGTGTATCAAAATCTAGAAGCTTTGTCGAGAGCAGGGATTATTGAGTGCATAGAACGCTCGGAGGGACGCTTGTACGGCAATGTCAGCGACTCTCACTCTCACGTCAATTGTCTTGATACGGCTCAGATTCTAGACGTTCATGTGGAATTGCCGATCGACTTAATCGAGCTAATCCAAGAGCAAACGGGTGTCAAAATTGTAGACTACCGGATAGATTTCTACGGATATCGATCGGCCGAGTCCGCCACGCAAGCATCGAGTGTCAGCGATACGCCAAAGGCTTCGTAACGGATAAAGCAGCGGCTTTTGGAAGCAAAACCGAGCTTTGTGCTGGGCCGATCGGTGGTATAAATGATTTAAGTATTTTGCTGGGTTCGATCGGTTTTTTTGCCGTAGCGCGCCGGAATTCGGCACAGTAGAAAAAAAATGAAAACATAAAAATGAAACTCGATCGGCAAGTTTGGCGATCGGGAATAAAATTTACGACTAAACCCAAAAAATCAGTTCTACCGGCTACTCGTAAAAGTGTAAACCAAATCCGGCTGTAGTGCCCCCTTGATTTTTTAATCTGCTCGGAGGAGACGAAAGTTTGTGTAGTTGCGGTTTCAAATGCTGAGTCTGATAAGGAAATTTCTGACCCGGATTTAATATAAGACCTTAGTGTGAACAAACCTGACGGTCAACTGAGTACAGTTAGACCGCAGGCTTCTTTTTCCTTTTTTTTCTCATGCTTTTTATAGTGAGGTAGTTCCACCCCCACTTGCTAATATAGTATCAGAGTATTTCCCGATCATCTTGGGGTATAAAAGAATAATTGTCGGTTTCCGTACCGAAACCCGACGCGCCTTTCATCACGCGGGCGTAATTCCCAACGGGGTACGGGGCCCAGCGCTCTGATTAATCCCCTCTAAATATACGCCCGGGACTTCCCGGCTGGTAGTTAATCCTTACCCCAATTCATCTGCGGAGTCAAATCTAAAATCTAAAATCTAAAATCTAAAATCTAAAATTGATGGACTGACGGGGGCTTTATACTGTTTTTTCTGCTAAACGGCCCCGGAATCTGTCAATAACTGTTTGATAACTGGTATGATTTACGTGCCTCAAGAGCCTAAAATACTCGGAAGCAACCAGTGGGGCCAGACACAAACCTCACTATAAAACGCCGTAGAGGGAAAGATGGCCAGTACCTTGAAGGAAGTTCTCGATCTCCTTAACAGGAGTTAGAAGCCGACATCACAATCTATGATTTGATGTGGGAGTGTCACGTGAAGAGTGCGCATTACAGGACAGGCTGAAGTAATGGCGAGACGACAATCTGACCAATTCCACACACCACCCCAATACAACCCATCCCCTAAACCGACGGCACAGTTCAGTGCAGAGGCGACAGGCGATGCGAGTTCCTTCGTAACGGCCGGGCCGACCGAGGGAAAAAGAACTTTTTGGCAGTGGCAGCTTATCTGGCTGAGTCTCCTGGTGGGATTTGGAGTAACCGGTGCCGCTGCATTTCTGTGGTTGCTGACGATGCCGCCACCGCCGAATTGCCAGCAACTGTCGCCGCTGGCGGCGGACGGAGAGCGACTTTACTGCGCTCAACAAGCTGCTAAGTCGGGCAAGCTAGAACAGCTAGAATCGGCAATGGCATTGGTGCAGGCTTGGCCGAAAGAACATCCGCTATACTCGCAAGGTCAACATTTGATAGGGGAATGGTCGAAAGCCATTCTGGGATTTGCCAGGGCAAAAATTGAACTGGGCGATTTGAAAGGCGCTCTGGAGATTGTGGCGAAAATTCCGAAAACCAGTCCGTCTTACCCAGAGGTACAGGAGGCTGTGACTGCTTGGGAAAAAAATTGGCAGGAGGGCCAAAAACTCTACGATACAGCCCTAGAAGCTTTGAAAAGTGAGGATTTAAGGAAGGCTTGGGATTATGCTCAAGCTTTGTTCAAGCTGGAAAATGTTTTCTGGAGTCAGAAGCGGTACAACGAGCTGATCCAGCAGATTTCTTTGGAAAGAAACGGCTGGCAACGCTTGCAAGAGGCTAGAGATTTGGCGAAGGACGGAACTCCGCAAAAGTTCGCTGAGGCGATCGTCCTGGCTCGCAAAATAGACTCGCAGCTTTTTGCCCGCGCTAAAGCTGAGAAGGAAATTGAGGGCTGGAGCCGGACTTTGCTGGCAATGGCTACTAAGCGGTTGGGGGCGAAAGACCTGCCGGGGGCGATCGAGGCTGCTTCAGTTGTGCCACAGGATTCGCTACTATTTGCGGAAGCTCAAGATTTGATGCAGTTGGGTAGAGCTCAGGCAGTGACTTGGAACCAGTCGATATCAACTCCGCTGCCACAACACATTTTTAGCTTGCTTGAAGGGCAGGGGGCTGCTAGCCAAATAGCTCCGGGTCGCCCTCTGTACAAGCAAGCTCAAGTTCAAATTGAAAATTTGCAGGTGCAGTTTCAAGATTTGCTGCGGCTGCAAGTGGCGAGCACGATCGCTAGTTTCGGTCAGATAGGGACGTTTGGACTCGCGATCGAGCAAGCGCAAACTATCGGACTTAAGCAGCCGCGGCGGATTCACGCTCAAACTTTAGTGGCTTCTTGGCGCCGGGAAATTGAGCGGATAGAAGACCAATCTTTTCTGACTCTGGCGAAGCAGTTGGCAGAACCGCAGACGGTGGAAGGACTCAAGGGCGGTATGGCTCAGCTACTCCTGATCGCTCAAAACCGCCCCCGCAGGATAGAAGCGCAAACTCTGCTGGCTCAGTGGACGAAACGCATAGAAGTTATTCAAGATCAGCCTTTTTTGGATGAAGCGATCGCCCTGGCGAAGCAAGGAAAACTTAGTGCGGCTATTGAAAAAGCTTCGCAAATTAAGAGCGGTAGGACTTTGTACGCGAAAGCTCAGGATAATGTCTATCAGTGGGTGAGCGAACTGCAAGTGGCTCAAGACCGACCGATTCTCGATCGCGCTGCGGAATTGGCATCTCAAGGCAGTCTAGGAGCGGCGATCGATACGGCTTCCCAAATCGGTTACGGTAGGGCGCTGTATTCAGAGGCAGCAGGGGCGATCGGGCGCTGGAGTGCTGAACTCAGAGCCAACAGTGCGCCGCCGCCGGAACCCGCTCGCGAGTACGCGCCGGCTCCAGCAGAGGAGTACGCGCCAGCTCCTCGCCAGGAGGAGTACGCGCCAGCTCCTCGCCAGGAGGAGTACGCGCCAGCTCCTCGCCAGGAGGAGTACGCGCCAGAGCCAGAGCCTTACTATCCGCCTGCGAGAGAAGAGGCCCCGGCTCCCGAACCTTACAATCCGCCTGCTCCCGAGCCGGAACCTTACTATCCGCCCGCGAGGGAGCCGGAACCGGAACCTTACAATCCGCCCGCTAGAGAGCCGGAACCTTACTATCCGCCCGCTAGAGAAGAGGCCCCGGCTCCGGCTCCAGAACCTCCTCCTCCGGCTCCGGCTCCAGAACCCGCGCCGCCCTCGATTCCTGAATCGGCTGGGCCTCCTGATGCTAATTTGATCCCCGAGTAATTGGGTTTTCGCGCGATCGGTCTCTAAAATCTCAAATCTAAAATCAAGTGAGTAATTTCCAAGTGCTGACGATCGAGGGCGACCCCATTTTCCGGCTGGGGCTGCGAGTCGCTTGCGAGCAGTATCCAGACTTGCAAGTTGTTGCAGAGGTTTCAACGGCAACTGAGGGTTTGCGAGTTCTAGAAGCTCGCTCGCTCGACTCTGGAGCAGCCAAGAAGCCCGCAGATTTGGTAATTTTGGCTGTTGAAACCCTAAATTTGCGATCGGGTCAAATAGAGGCGCTGGCATTTTGTCGCGAACTCAAAACTTTGTACCCCAATCTGCCTCTGTTGCTGCTAGGCGGGCCGCTGACACCGGATCTGTTGGCGGAGGTACAGGCGGCGGGCGCGAATGGCTATTGTCCTAAAGGTAGAGATATTTCCCTGACAATCGAAGCTATTCGCGCGGTGGCATCTGGTGGCACTTATTGCCCGACAGATACAGCAACTAACGGGGAAATAGAACTAAATAATGCAGCGGTGGTTCAAACAGGAGAAAACTCCGCAGCAATTGCAGATAAAAATGCAGATAAAAATGCAGATAATTCGACTGTTGATACACCAGTACACAAAAAAATGCTGGCTTATTTTTGTCTTTCTGGACTACGGGAAATAGATGCAACTTTGGCGGTTGTTCAAGCTGATTTACAAGATATCAGATCCGCAGAACCCACAGATTTGCCATCTATTTTAGATGGGGTTGTACTCAGCGGACGCCGCAGAGAATTGCTGGCTGCTCGCTGGATTGTCAGTCAGTTATTATTTGAAGGAAAAGGGGAGAAGGAAGAAGGAAGAAGGAAGAAGGAAGAAGGAAGAAGGAAGAAGGAAGAAGGAACAGGGGAGAAAGCAGAAGGCAGAAAGCAGAGGGGAGAAGGCAGAGGGGAGAAAGCAGAAATTAGAGGCGAGAATTTGTTAAATAATTCTCCATCGCAATTAGCGAATTTCCAAGTTTCCACTGAATCTTTGGTGGTTGCAACTAATTGGCAAGGTAGCTTGTTTGATTCGGTGGCGGCTAAATTGCAGTTTGATTTGGTGAATTTGACTGGCTTGCCTTTGGAAATCGATATTTTGCGATCGCCCAAAAAGCGTGAATTGATGAGTTCCATCCTGCGGAAGTTAAAGGATTTGCTGGAGGAATTGCGCTTTTCGCAAGTGCAGCAAACTCAATTGTCGCAAAAAATGCCTGCTATTTTACGGGATTTGTGGGAGGCGACAATCATAGATTTTTTTGGGAGATACTATACACTGCCAACGGGAGAAACTCGGGTTTTTGATGGCAGTCAAACAAGCTTGAAACTGGCAGAAAGTCAAGGGGAAAGCGCTACTTATCTCTTGGCAGGCAGCGGCGTAGAAGTTGTGCCGATGCTGCTGGCAGATGCTGATGTAGTTGCAGGACAAATCCTTGACAAAATACCGATGACAGTTGATTTTTTTGCACATTTGTTATTTGAAACTCCTCTAACAGTTGACAATGTTTCTTGTGTTTCTGGCAGCCCGGAAGCAATGCAGCGAGCTGAAGCTTTGTTGGAAAATTTGGCAATACAAGTTGCTAGCGGAGTGGTACAGCCTCTACTAAATAATTTGGCAAATATTGAAGAAATTAAGCAAATTTTTTACGATGGTAAGTTGATTTCGACGCGAGAAATTGAGCGGTTTCGGAATGAGTTGTCGTGGAGATATAGCTGGGATAGATATTTTGTGGAACCGAAAGCTATTTTTGAAAGCAGGTTTTGGCTGTTTGTTTTGGGCGATTCTGGAATTAAGAGAATTTCTATTTATGCTCCGAGAAATCAGGAGTTAGCACAGTTGTCTGGGTGGCAGTTAGCCTTGACTTTGCTGCTGGAAACCAGGGATGCGATCGCACCTAGAGTTCGCGCGGTTATTTCGCTGTTAGGCGCTGGCGTTGTTTACGTTTTGACTCAGGTTATAGGGCGGGGAATTGGTTTGATAGGGCGGGGAATTATCCAGGGGATTGGTAATTCTTTGCAAGATAGCAAGTTTGGGAAAAATGGGTAATTGGGAATTGGGCATCGGGAATTGGGCATCGGGAATTGCTAATTGATAATATTGAATAATTGGGCATTGGTAGTGATATTATAGGTAGGATAGATATGAGATGTGACACCATTCTCAATAACCTGTAGGGGCGGGTTTTTCCAACAATATTTGGTTGAGATCGATAGTCTCATAAACCCGCCCCTGCCCAACTGCTATAGGGTTGACTTTTTATGAGTATTATGATATCGATAGATGCCGATCGCATAAACAGTTTAGATTTGTCTCCGGTGCGAAGTGTGATTGAAAAGTGGCTGGCAGAAGGAGCGATCGCCCAAAACGAACAACAGCTACAATTTGAAATTGAGTATCCGCGCGAAGAGTTAGATCCGCGAGAAATTTCGGAAATTCCCGAAGTGCGGCTGTGGTTTATTCGCTTGGATGCTTGTTACCCTTGGCTGCCATTTTTGCTGGATTGGAAAGCGGGAGAATTGGCGCGCTATGCCGCGATGTTGGTGCCGCACCAGTTTCACCGAACCCAAGGTATTCAGTACAATCCTGAAGCTTTGGAAATGTTTTTGATGAACAAAATTTTTGTGTTGACTGATTGGTTTAATCAGCAGGGAATCCCCAGTAAATCGAAGTTGATGGCGATGTCGCAGATGTTTGGTTATGATTTGGAGGATGCTTTTTTTGATGTGATTGTGCCGCACAAATAAGCGATCGCGCATCTAATTAACATAGTCATAATTAGGTAAGTCAGTGTATACCTAAAGACTTACGCACCAAGGTAGAAACCCGGTTGATTCCTTTGTGGGGCGGGCTTTCCAGTCCGCCTCCGAAGCTATAAGTTCCATCCACAGCAGCTTAATTAATCTTAACAGCAACCGCAATCCGGCTTTAATACAATAGTTTAGCCAGCGCGCCTCGCAAAACAGTTGCTGGACTTCACAATTTTCTCAGAATTGAGAGTTAGTTTAAATAGACAACGATCGCCCGATTCAATCGATCGAGGAAATTTACCATGAAAACAGATTACCTCATCGTCGGCAGTGGTTTATCAGCACTGGTTTTCGGAGCTTTGATGGCAAACTCCGGCAAAACCGTACACATCCTCGAAGCTCACGAACATCCCGGAGGCTTTGGCCACACGTTTACGATGGCCAAAAAATACACCTTTAATGCCCAATTCCACTACGTTTGGGACTGCGGCGAAGGACATACAGTCAATCGAGTTCTCAAAAAACTCGGTCTCGATCGAGATGTCACCTTTGAACGGTACGATCCGAATGGCTACGACCACATGAGAATGCCTGGGTATGCGCTCGATATTCCCTCGGAACCAGAGGAACTGATCCGGCGATTGTCGGCGCTGTTTCCCGAAGCGGGCGAGAGAATCCGCCAATTCGTCAACGAAGTCGAGAAAACAGGCGAAGGACTCAGAAAACTCGCTCCTCCCGTCAAACCAATTGAATTGCTCAAAAATTTCGGTGACGTATTCTGTGCCGTCCAACATCTCAACAGTACACTTCAGGACGTTTTCGACAAGTTCCAACTCCCGCAAGCTGCCCAAACCTTATTAGCCCTGCAATGGCCGGACTTTTTGCTGCCTCCAAATCAGCTTTCTTTCTATGCTTGGATTGCCTTGTTTAGAGGCTATCAAGAAGGTGCATTTTACCCGACACAGCATTTTGAAGATGTCATCAATTCTTTAGTTAAAGTCATTGAATCCAACGGGGGGAAAGTTCTATTAAACCATGAAGTCACGAATTTTAGGGTGACAAACAAAACAGTAACGGGAGTTGAAGCGATGGATTTGACGACCCATCAAACCCATGAATTCACGGGCGACACGGTGATTTGCAACCTTGACCCGAAAAGAGCGGCCAAAATGATTGGAGAGGAACTGTTCTCTAAAAAAGTAAAGCGGAAACTTAACTATGAGTATTCTGCATCTAACTACATGGTGTACTGCGTTGTCAAAGACATCGATCTCCGAGACTATGGATTTGGCAAATGGAATACGTTTCATTCGGAACACTTGGATTTAAATGAAGCTTTTGCTCAAATGTATGAGCAAAATGATTTTTCTCGTCCGAGCTTTGCAATTACAACGCCAACTTTACTGACGGAAGCGTGGCGAGATTGTCCAGAAGATTGTCAAATTGTCGAATTTCTGACGGTTGCTAATTACAGCTATTTTAAACAGCTTTGGGATAGGGATCGCAAAGCTTACAGACAGAAGAAACAAGAGATTCTGGACTCGATTTTAGATGTTGTTGAAAAACACTATGTTCCGAATTTCCGCAAACACATGGTCTTTCATGTTACCGGAAGTCCGACGACTAACGAGCGCTTCTGTTGGTGTCCTAACGGTAATTCCTACGGTTCTACCCTGACGCCGAAAAACATGGGGGTCGATCGACTAAATCATGAAACATCCCTCAACAATTTCTATTTCTGCAACGCCTCCTCCGGCTATCCAGGCTTTGCGCCGACATTTTGGACGGGTGCGCTGCTTTATCAACGTTTATCCGGCGATGCGATTTTAGGCTAAGGAAAATTGACAATTGGTTATTTTCCCGTTTCTCTCGTTCCTTGGCAAAGCCAAGGAATGAATTTCACTCTTGCTCTGCCTACTCTTAATAATCTCTCGTTTCTGCTCTCATTATCTCGTTCCTTGGCTCTGCCAAGGAATGAATTTCACTCTTGCTCTGCCTCCTATTAAAAATGACGATGCAGAGACTCTATAAATGCGCTTCCAGGTATAACCTGGAAACGAGAATTTCTTCCTTCTTCCTTCTTCCTTCTTCCTTCTTCCTTCTTCCTTCTTCCTTCTTCCTTCTTCCTTCTTCCTTCTTCCTTC
>NZ_JAUBTR010000033.1:0-78053 GCF_036705045.1 Microcoleus sp. BR0-C5 | reverse complement strand
GAAGAAGGAAGAAGGAAGAAGGAAGAAGGAAGAAGGAAGAAGGAAGAAGGAAGAAGGAAGAAGGAAGAAGGAAGAAGACTTCTGTGCGCCGTTTCCCCTTGATATCAAATCCGGTAGCATCGGAATTATTCCTCTCTGTATTCTCTCCCTCTGCGTTCTCTGCGCCCCCTGCGGTTAAATCATTCCGATACAACCGGAAACGATATTATCCATCGCGCAGCAGCCGGCAAGCATACCCACCGACTGCAACGAGCAATAAGCCCAGCGCGGAAATAGCGTATAACAAAGCCATGCCAGCACCGGCACCTGTCCCGATAATTGGGCCAAAAATAGCTGCTAAAAAACCTCCCGGTTGCATGGCGGGTTCAAAGACGCGATCGGCAAGTGGCCCTGCGATCAATAAACCGATCGCTGACGCCAATTGCACGATAACTGCTCTAGTAGCAAAAACACGCCCCTGTACCTCTGGTGGGACTTTCGCCAGCCAGATCGCCTCGTTGGAACTGCCGAGGATGGGGAAATTGAAAGACGAACAAAATTGAGCGGGAATCCAGATGGAAAGCGCCTGGCCGAAACCAAAGACTATTTTACTCAAGCCCGCGCCTGCCATGCCGAGCAGAAAGCCCCGGATTCGGCGTTTGGGGCCGCCCCAAATACTGATGATTGATGCTCCTAAAACGCCGCCTGCGCCGGCGGCTGAAAGGATAGTACCGAGGATTCTGGCATTGTTGCCGGTGCGTGCCAGTATCATCGGTGAGTAGAGGGCCGCGCCGATGTCGTGAGCGAACCAGAATAGCGAAACGGACACCAGCAAGGCAAGCAGGCTGGGACGATCGACGATGTAGCGGAATCCGAAGCTGAGTTCTTGCAATAGGTGAAAGCGAGTGGGCTGGGGATTGGAGGCGATATTGCTCCGCAACGCTGGCGCGATCGCGGGTTGGGGTATTTTGACAGATACTAGGGTGGCGATCGCGATTGTAAAAGTTGCCAGGTCGATCGTAAAAATCCCGCCGGGCCCAATCACAGAATAGAGAATCCCCGCCAGCGTCGGAGCAATAATACTCGCACCGTAATTTGCCAAAAAACTTAAACTGCTAGCGCGGCTGTAATGCTTTTCTGGCATCATTGTGGCGATCGCTGCTGAGTAAGCTAACTGCTGAATTTGGTCAAAAATTCCGTTAATCGCAGCGGCTACATATATATGCCATAGTTGCAGGTTTTGGCTGATATAAAGTAATAGGATAGTGAGGGTTAACAGAGCTGAAACCGCATCACCGATACCCATCAAAAATTTTCGATTCCAGCGATCGACGAGAATGCCAGCAACCGGAGCGAGCAAAATGCGCGGCAATTGAGTAAAAAACATCAACAAAGCCAAAGCCGTCGCTTGACTGGTGGACTCCCAAATCCAAATAGTCAGCGCAAACGCGGACATAGCGCTGCCAATCATCGAAGCAGTTTGTCCGAGCCAGAGTTGAATAAATTTTTGCATTAAATAAGCGATTTATAGGATTTAAAATTCAGAGAATCGGGGTTTTTAGGCAGGAGAATCACACCCGCATAAAACCGCACGCCGCTCGCATTAAAACCAAGGCCATTGCTGGCTAAGGGGAGATAATTCTTCATATTGCTGTCTCGCCTCCTTGCGGTAAAATTTCACCAAATGCCGCTGTCGCCACATCAGTACGCCCGTAACAAACAGTACGATCGCTACTAATCCTGCGATCGTGTGTACCAGCCGCAAGTAAATTCCGCCATAGCTGCCAATATGTAGCGGATAAAGCGAGTTGAGAATTCGATTTGCTACAGAAGCTGACTTTACACTGTCAGCCTGCAATATTTCGCCACTGTATTGGTCGAGATAAATGGTGCTAACCCCGTTTGGATGCGGCTCGTTGGGAAATTTTTTCCGTACTTTAAAAATTGCTTCAGGCGTCAAAGGCAGAGAAATAAAAGTAGTTTTAGCTTCCGGCCAAACGGTATTAACTTGGTGTAATATTTCGTCAAGGTTTTGCCTCGAACTGCTAGAGTGGGGATGAGAAGTCAATGCTGGCTGTGGCTTTTCATTCGTTAGCCAATACAGAGTCGATTCAACCGGCGCGTAAAAAATTATCGCTGTCCCTGTAGCGGAGATGAGTATGATAAAAGCGACCGATACAATGCCAGAAACATTATGTAAATCAAATACAGTCTGCTGCCAGTGAGCTTTCCAATTAATAGAAAATCCGCGAGCTAAATTGCGCCAACCCGTCCACAAGACCACACCCGTAAAAGTTAGTCCTAGCATTACTATACCGCAAATGCCGACAACAAGATGACCAAATTCTCCTGCCGCTAATTCCGCGTGTAACGTAAAAATAAAACCTGTAAAAGTTTCTTTATTAAGGCGCGCACCCTTAATTTTTCCGCTGTAAGGATTGACATAAACGCTAACTACTTCCTCACTCTTTGACAGCATCGAAACTTGGCAAACTTCCTTCGCTGATCGCGGTAGCAAGATACTAAGAGCTTGATTTTGCGGATAAGCTTTTTCGACAATTTGCAGGACATTTTCCAGCGGTATCCGTTCGGTTTGAGGAATTACTTGCAGGAGTTGGGGATTGAAGAACCGATCGATTTCGGGGCCTAAAACCAGCAAGCTGCCCGTTAAAGCAATTACTGCTAGAAATATTCCTACTACCAACCCTAAATACAAGTGCAGTTTGAATGCGAGTTTGCGGAACTTCATCTCTAAATTTTTCTCGAAACCGTTAACTGTTCTCATTAAGGTAAAACTGATAGTCCGACAGGGAATTCATTCCCTGTCTCAAAGCTAAATTCCTCTTAAGAGGACTGAGAAAAACACTTTTCAACTCATTAGTCCTCTTGAGAGGACTTTAGCTATTAGACAGGGGTTTCAACCCCTGGCGGACTGGCGGACTAGCGGGTGGGCACGAGGACTGGCAGACTAACAGCTTAAATTGACACCAATGGGTTCTTGGAGTGTCCCTACGAGGGATATTGAATCTACCTCATAAACCTGCAATCTGCTGTAATTACCAGTTAAGGCGGTAATTAACACTGAGAGTTAAACCTCTGCCTGCATAATTAGAGGTATCCGAGCCAAATCCAGCTAAGTATTGGGAGATCACGGGAAAATATTGATTATTCAATAAATTCTCGACTTTGATTTGTAGCAGCCCCGATCCAATTTTAACCGCGCTGACGTAATCCAGTGTGAGATAGCTGCTAATCGGGCCGCCATCCGAGCCGTCTTTGAAGGCCTGATCGCGATTTCCAGAATATAAGAACTGTAACCGATTGTTCCATCCCGGCAAAGTTTCGTTTTGAACATAAGCTGTTAGCTTGAGCGGTGGAATTCGGCTGCTATCGAGGGCGATGTAACGGTTGTCCTCCTCATATTCGCCATGAATATAGGTAGCAGTCCCGCCGATCGACCATGTTCGTCCAGGTTGCCAATCCACAGTCCCTTCTAAGCCGTAAATGCGTTCTGGGGCGCGGATGAGTTCCAGGCGGCCTGTGTTGCCAACTGGTTGAAAACTGACTCCTAGATCGGAGGTATTGTAAAAAGCGGCAAGCGACATTTGCACGGATTGCCACCCTCCTCGAATGCCAATTTCGTAGTTGTTGACTTTTTGCGGTTGAGTTACTTCTAACGAAGATTCAATTCCGACAAAATTGTCGGGGGGTTGGCGGAGGATGCGGGCGAAATCTGGGACTGAGAAACCTTGAGAAAAGTTGCCAAATATGTTGAAGATGTCAGTAATTTTATAGACAGCCCCTGTATTAAATAGGGTGGCGTTAAAATTGCGATCGCCTCCTTCGATCTGGCGATCGTTAAAAGTGGTATAATCATTGACGTTTAACCCGACGCGTTCGTGACGTATCCCGCCACTTAAAATGACGATATCGTCAATATTCCATTCCAATTGACCGAAAAAGCCAAGGCTGTCATAAGTGTAAGGAGGGACGAAAGGACGCTCGGAAATTTTCCGGTAAACCCGGCCACCACTTGCGTCAAATCTCTCCGGATCGTACAAGTCGAAACGCTGTTTGCTATCTTCAGTAATATAGTCAGAGCCCCAAGTTAATCGAAGATTTTCGGCACGGGATAAAGGAGTAGTAATCGCCAGTCTACCTCCTATCTGTTCGCTCTCGGCTCGCGAACGAGTAACACCGACAAACGGCCCAAAGAAATCGGACGTGCGGTAATCTGAAGGAACACCTACATTGGAATTCGTTCGATAGTAGATTTGGCTTTGAAGGCTGCTGCCAAAAAGGTTTTGGTTGGTGTAACTTAGGTTGAGCTGTGTACTTTTATTTCCCGGTGTTTCCCCGTCAATATCCAACTCCCCGGTTCGGATGGCGCGGGCTTTTTGCCGTCCTTCCTGGTCGTCAACACTAAAGTCTGGAATCACATTGGGATCTTGGGTTTCCCGATAGTGATTGACAGTTAGTTGCAGCCGCTGTTCGGTGTCCAAATCTACCCCGACTTTGCCCATGACGTTGAAGAGCGTGCTGCTATCTCCGCCGAGTTCAAAAAAGGGAATGCGATCGCCTTTGGCATCGTAAAAAGCTCCACTTCTAGAGAGCGAGACAGTGCCGGTCATATCGAAATTGCCCGATCGGCCAGAAATCGTCTGCTGAGCGTTAAAGCCTAAAGCATCTCTTGTGTTTGTTAAAGCGCTACTGACGCCCACTTCAGTAACAGCAGTGAGCCTTTCCTCAGTTGGCCGGCGAGTAATAATATTAATCACGCCACCTGTAGCCTGAGCGCCGTAGATTGCGGTAGACCCCCGCACTACTTCAATGCGTTCGATCGCGCTGGGATCGATGTTCCTAAATTCTCTGCCAAAAGATTGAATATTGGTCGTTTGCGGCACGCCGTCAATCAGAACGGAAACGTCGCGACCCCGCAAAGTTTGTCCATAAGTTGCAGTAGTTTGAGTCGGGGGGGCGAAACCGGGAACCTGATTTGCCAGAGCTTCGCCGATATTTCTCGATGGGCCTACCTGCTGCTGAAGTTCTTCTGAGTCTATCACCGTTATAGAGCGCGGCACGTTGGTCACTCTTTCTGCGGTTCGTGTTGCAGTGACGACAATTTCAATCGGGTCTCTCCCCGCCTGTGGCGTTCCCGGTGGCTGTGTCGGTGTTCCTGGCGGCTGCGCTGTCGGCGGCAAGGGTTCTCCGGGCGTTCCTGGTGGCTGCGCTGTAGGCGGCAAGGGTTCTCCGGGTGTCCCAGGTGGCTGCGCTGTCGGCGGCAAGGGTTCTCCGGGCGTTCCAGGTGGCTGCGCTGTCGGCGGTAAAGGTTCTGCAGGTATCTCTACCTGCTGTCCTGTCGGTGGCAAGGGTTCTGCAGGTGTCCCCGGCCGCTGTGTTGTAGGAGCCGGTGCAGGCGGGCGAGAAGTCATCTGGGAGGTGGGTTTTAAACTGAGAATCAGACCCGCAGCATTAGGAATCACCCGTGCCACTGGTTGACCCCTCTCGCCAACGACTTTGATTCGGATGCTGTTGTTATCTAAAGGAGTAACGGTGACAGAAGCAATTCCGGCAGCAGGCTTGTCTTGACGAAACTCATTTCCCCCCGGTAATCGCAGTTGAGCGGTGATGACATCAACTTGTAAAGTTTCGCCAAAGCTGGCGCTGAAGACTTGCAGGGGTCTTCCATCTTCAGTGTCTAGGATGATTTCAATGCCTTCTGACGTGGGGTTGAGGCGAACGCCCGTCACCTGCGCGATGTTGGAAGCGCACACCGGCCCAGCGACTAACGCCGACACGACTCCTGCCAGCCCAAGGCTATTTAATAATTTCTGCGATCTCTTCATTACTCTTTAATCAACAATTAATGGAACTTCGGATATGTGGTTTGCGTTGCTTGCACAACATGATTTGTGGCAGCGTTGCTGCTGTTCTCTGGCTCCTGAAACTGACCTGCGGAAGATCCGGCCCAGTTGTCGGGCGTAGTTCGATCCGATTCTCCCGTCGCTAGCAGCCTTTGTGTGGGAATACAGCAGGCGCGTGAGGGCGAACTCCTCAGTCCGGTGGCGCTCTGGACGATCGCCCACGGTTGACGCCTTCCTCGGTTAAAGGAAGTAGTCGCTGGATGCTTAATGAGAAAGTGCCTTAATTAGATAACAGAGCACTTGCATCTGTCAAGAGTTCACTAATGAAAAATTATTGCATTTTAAGATAGGGGGTGACACCCCTCTATCTAGTTAGACACCACTTGCCTATTATGGTTTCTTGTAAGGGCTAGACAAACGATCGCCTAAAATGCTATGGCAAAAGTTAGAAAAGATTGTCATATAAGCAATAAGAGGAGTCAATAAATTCTCTCAACTACTCTTGACAATAAATATCATCTAGCATAGGATACTTAAAGTCGATAGCCGTAAAGCCCCTGAAGCTGATATCGAAGCTGGCTCGGACTGAAATCGCCCCGCAGCCATTGCCGAACAGCGCGATCGACAAAAAAACGTGAAAACAAGCGCTAATACCCGGATTGAAGACTCAAACGCGCTGATGGGAGACTCGTAACGCCCGACAACTGTTCACAGAAAGTCTATGTGGAAAGAATTTGGCGGAACTGGTTGGCGTACTGCAAACAAGATTTATAGGTAAAAAGAATCGATGAGTGACGCAAGCATTAAGGGACACCAACTCACCGAAAGTTGTACCAATTTAGTAGAACTCCTGCAAAACAGAGCATTACACCAACCAGAGCAGAAATATACATTTCTGTTAGACGGAAAAACTGAAACCGCCAGTTTGACTTATCGAGAGTTAGACGCGATCGCCCGATCGCACGCCGTGCGACTTCAGACATTGGGAGTCACTGGCGAACGAGCCTTACTGCTTTTCCCGCCAGGATTGGACTATCTCGCCGCCTTTTTTGGATGTTTGTACGCCAAAGCGATCGCGGTTCCCCTCTATCCACCGAAGCTGAAACGGAATTTAGCGAAAATTAGTGCGATCGCCAAAGACGCAGGAGCAAAAGTTGCGATCGCTCCCGCGCGACACCTGGAAAATTTAGAACAGCTATGCCAGCAAGCGCCGGAACTCAAAGCGATGCGCTGGCTGAGTGCAGAGGTGCTTGCCGGTGACGGCGAAAAGTGGCAGCAGCCACCCATCGATCCCGACTCCGTTGCTTATCTTCAGTACACTTCCGGCTCAACCTCCACCCCCAAAGGCGTAATGGTGAGCCACGCCAACGTTTTGTACAACATCGAATACATTCACCGAGGCTTTGACCACGATGCCGAAAGCGTTGCGGTAACGTGGCTTCCCCCATTTCACGACATGGGGTTAATTGACGGATTGCTCAAACCTTTGTATCTGGGAATTCCCTCTTACTTCATGCCGCCAGCGGCGTTTATTCAGAACCCGATGTGCTGGTTGGAAGCGATTTCGCGCTACAAAGCTACCCACAGCGGCGGGCCAAATTTTGCTTACGACTTGTGTGCTAGCAAAATCAGCAAAATCTTGGGCGATGGGCAAAAAATGCTCGACTTGAGTAGTTGGCGCGTGGCCTATAACGGCGCAGAACCAATCCACAAAGAAACCCTAGAGCGATTTACCAAAGCTTTTGAGGCCTGCGGTTTTCAGGCGGATGCCTTTTGTCCTGCTTACGGAATGGCAGAAACTACGCTAAAAATTGCCACGGTTCGCAGCGGGATAACACCGACTTTCTTACCTGTTGACGCTGGGGCGCTGGAAAATAATCACATTGTAGAAGTTGTCGAAGGCGAGGGGGGCGCGAGAACTTTAGTCGGCTGCGGTTTCCCGGAATTTGGCACTAAAGTTGCGATCGTCAATCCCGAATCTCTGACGCAATGCCAGCCGCAGGAAGTCGGAGAAATTTGGGTAGCTGGCGAAACAGTTGCGCGAGGCTATTGGAATCGCCCAGAAGAAACAGAAAAAACCTTTCAAGCATATCTTTCAGATACCAGCGAAGGGCCGTTTTTGCGAACTGGAGATTTAGGCTTTTTACGCGATCGAGAACTGTTTATTACAGGGCGACTCAAAGATTTGATTATCATTCGAGGTCGCAATCTTTACCCCCAAGATATAGAAAGAACAGCAGAACGCAGCCATCCCAGTTTGCGGCCGGGGGCGATCGCGGCATTCTCAGTGGAAGTCGCCGGCGAAGAGCAGCTCGTTATCGTGCCAGAATTACAATCTCGCAAAGCGCCGGATCATGCCGAGGAAATTATCAGCGCCATCCGCTCTAGCATTGCTCAAGAATATGAAGTGCAAGTTTATGGAGTAGTGCTGATTAAGCCGGGAAGCATTCCGAAAACGACCAGCGGTAAAATTCAACGTCGCGCCGCCTCTGCTGACTTTCTAGCTGACAATTTGGAAGTTGTTGCGAGTAGCGTTTTAGAGTTAGCTGATTCGGTGGAAATAGAGAATCGCCTGACGCGAGAAAATCTGCTGGCAGCAGAGTTAGAAGAACGGCAATCGCTTCTTGAGGATTATCTTTGGCAGCAGGTAAACCGCCGGGGAATGAATTCCCCGGCTAATAGCCAAAGTCGGCTCAAGCCGGCTGAAATCGATCGACCTCTCAGTAGCTTTGGACTAGATTCTTTAAGAATTTTTGAGTTAAAAAATCAGATAGAGAGCGACTTTGGCGTTACTGTATCGGTTGCCGATTTGTTTGAAGATAGGAGCATTGCTCGACTAGCAGTGCAAATTCTAGAGCAACTGACAGGAAATACCAAAGCAGTCGTCCCAATGCCAGTTTCTCGCCTACAAAATATTCCCCTGTCTTTTGCCCAAGAGCGCTTGTGGTTCTTCGACCAATTGGAACCCGGAAACCCATTCTATAACCTCTGCGGGGCAGTTCGGATTACAGGACAGCTCAATGCAGAAACACTCAGGCAAAGCATTGAAAAAATTATCGATAGACACGAGATTTTAAGAACGGCGTTTGCTGGTGAGGAAAAAGAACAGATACAAGTTATTTTTGATACAAAGAGTTTCCCATTGCCGCTAATAGATTTGAGCGATTACTCCCCTGGAGAAGGCGAAAAAACAGCGCAAAAGCTGTCTATCAAAGAAGCACAATTTCCCTTTAATTTAACTCAACCAAATCTGATTAGTGCCAAACTTTTGCGCCTATCTGAAACAGAACATACCCTGCTTTTATCCGCCCACCATATCATTTTTGATGGTTGGTCTTTGGGCGTGTTCCTACGGGAAATAGCGGCATTTTATCAAGGATTTACTAATAAAAATTTATCCCCGCTTCCCCCGCTGCCAATTCAGTATGCAGACTTTGCAACTTGGCAGCGCCAACAAATGCAGGGAGAAATATTAGAAACTCAACTTACTTACTGGAAGCAGCAGTTAAGTGGCAGCGCAGCGGTTCTAAATTTACCAACAGACTTTTCTCGTCCCGCTGTTCAAAGTTACAAGGGAGGTCGGCAATTATTTGAATTGCCAGAGTGCTTAACCGAGGCAATTAGGCAATTGAGTTGCGACGAAAAAACCACTGTATTTATGACATTGCTGGCAGCCTTCAATACGCTGCTTTACCGCTACACGGGGCAAGAAGATATCCTCGTCGGTTCACCAATTGCCAGCCGCAACAGCAGCAAAACCGAATCATTAATTGGATTTTTTGTCAATACTTTAGTCCTGCGATCTGACTTAACCGGAAATCCTACTTTTCGAGAGTTGCTGGCTCGCATTCGGGAGGTAACTTTAGGCGCTTATGCACACCAAGAATTGCCATTTGAAAAGCTCGTAGAAGAATTGCAGCCGAATCGAGATTTAAGTCACTCGCCTTTATTTCAGGTGATGTTTGCCTTTCAAAATGCCTCCGAATTTGCCTTAGAATTGCCGGGTTTAAGCCTGAACTGCCAACAGATTCACAGCGGCACAGCAAATTTCGATTTAACCCTGGAATTAGAAGCCACAGCAACAGGTATTAGAGGGTGGTTTGAATACAGCTTAGACTTATTTGAACCGACCACAATTGCGCGAATGGCAGGACACTTTCAGATCTTATTAGAAGGCATCGTTGCGAATCCATCCGCGCGTTTATCAGATTTACCGCTGCTTGCAGAAACAGAATGCCAGCAACTTCTATTTGAGTGGAATAATACTGGGATAAATTACTCCCAATGTGAGTGCGTTCACCGTTTGTTTGAAGCGCAAGTGGCGAAAACCCCTGATGCGGTTGCGGTGCAATTTGAATGCCAAAGTTTGACCTACCGAGAACTGAACGATCGCGCGAATCAACTTGCCCATTATTTGCACTCTTTCGGCGTAAAACCAGATGAGATAGTCGGCGTTTATATGGCGCGATCGCTCGATGCGATCGTCGGAATTTTAGGCATATTAAAAGCAGGCGGCGCTTATTTGCCACTTGACCCCATCTATGCTAAAGAACGCCTCGCCTTCATGTTAGAAGACGCTGGCGTTCAGGTACTGCTAACACAAGCAAAATTAAAAGCCGAAACGCCTGCCCAAAATAATATTTCTGTGATTTGCTTGGATGCAGACTGGCAGACGATCGCTCAACAAAATAAGTCAAATCCTGAGAGCCCCGTTGGGCCAGAAAACCTAGCTTATATCATCTATACATCCGGGTCTACCGGCAAGCCAAAGGGAGTGATGGTGCAGCATCAATCTTTGGCGAATTATACCCAGGCTGCAAGTGTCGAATATGGCATTAAAGCAGGCGATCGCGTTCTTCAATTCGCTTCCCTCAGCTTCGACGCCAGCGCCGAAGAAATCTATCCCTGTTTAACGCAAGGTGCCACCTTGGTACTGCGCCCAAATTCCATGTTAGACAGCATTTCTTCCTTCCTGCAAAAATGCCGGGATTGGGAAATCACCGTATTGGATTTACCAACCGCTTACTGGCGCGAATTAAGTGCCAGACTGAGTGCTGAAAATCAAGAATTTCCCCCGTCAGTGCGCTTGACAATTATTGGCGGAGAAACCGCACTTTCAGCATCCCTGAATCATTGGCAAAAGTGCGTTTCAGAAAAAGTACGACTTGTCAATACTTACGGCCCCACAGAAACAACCATCGTCGCCACGTGGTGCGACTCTCTCCCCTCTGCGCCCTCTGCGCCCTCTGCGGTTAAAAACTCCCCAAAAACCTTGCCGATTGGTCGTCCAATTCCCAATGCCCGCACCTATGTACTCGATGCTAATTTGCAACCCGTTCCGATCGGAGTTCCCGGCGAACTTTATATCGGAGGTGCGGGGGTTGCCAGAGGATATATCAACCGTTCGGATTTGAACCGAGAAAAATTTATTCCCGATATTTTTAGCAGCAAACAAGGCGATCGCCTTTACAAAACAGGCGATTTAGTCCGCTATCTCCCCGATGGGAATTTAGAATTTCTCGATCGCACCGATCGCCAAGTGAAAATTCGCGGTTTTCGCATTGAGTTAGGAGAAATTGAATCCACACTCAGCCAACATCCAGACGTGCAACAAGCAGTCATTCTCGCGCGTGAGGAAGATTCAGGCGGCAAGCGCTTAATCGCCTACCTCGTTTTAAACTCAGCGGCGGGCGGGCACGGGGGCACCGCCCCTACGCACTCTGCACTGATTAAAAACCTGCGCTCTTTTGTCCGGGAAAAACTGCCAGATTATATGGTTCCTGCTAGCTTTGTGTGTTTGGAATCGATGCCACTGACGCCAAACGGCAAGGTAGATTTCAAAGCATTTCCCGCACCGGAAACCAACAAGTCAGACGCCGATTTTATCGCTCCTGAGACTTTAGAAGAACAAGTATTAGCTGATATTTGGGCTGAGGTTTTGGGTTTAAAACAGGTGGGAATCAATGACAATTTCTTCGAGTTGGGAGGTCATTCTTTGCTGGCAACTCAACTGATTGCCAAAGTGCGCGATCGCTTTCAAGTCGAACTATCGCTGCGCTGTCTGTTTCAATCCCCCACAGTCGCCAGTCTAGCAGCGACGATCGCGGAAACTAAAAGCGAGCCATATCAAGAACCTATTAAATTACTGCCGACAATCGCCCCCGATCCTCAAAATCGCTACAAACCATTTCCACTCAATGAAATGCAGCAGGCTTACTGGATCGGGAGAAATAGCTTTTTTGAAATGGGCAATGTCGCCATTCACGGCTATGTAGAAATTGAGAGCGACGAGTTAGATTTAGAGCGGTTTAGCCTCGCGTGGCAGCGAGTTGTAGAGCGTCACGATATGCTACGGGCGATCGTACTTCCGAACGGACAGCAGCAAATTCTGGAAAACGTGCCCGCTTATAAAATTGAGGTTTTGGATTTGCGATCGCTCGATCCAGAGGTGGCGGGTGAAAAACTCGAAGCAATTCGCGATCGCCTTTCCCACCAAGTGCTGCCGCTCGATCGCTGGCCGCTGTTCGAGATTCGCGCCTCGCTTCTTAGCGATCGCATTCGCTTGCATCTCAGCATTGACGCTTTGTGCATAGATGGCTGGAGTTTTCAAATTTTGTTTGGCGATTTGGTAAAGTTTTACCGCAATCCCAATACTGCGATCGCGCCATTGCAACTGTCTTTTCGCGACTGCGTGTTAGCGGCGATCGCCTTAGAAAACTCCCCATTTTACCAGCAATCCTTAGATTACTGGCTCCATCGCCTCAAAACCCTGCCACCAGCGCCGGAATTGCCCCTTGCCAAACACCCGAATTCCTTAACGCAGCCGCGATTTAAACGCTGGAGCGATCGCCTAGACTTGCAAACTTGGCAGCGCCTCAAAACGCGCACAGCTCGCGCCAGCCTCACTCCTACGGGTTTATTGCTGGCCGCCTATGCCGAGGTTCTCTCCTTGTGGAGCAAAATGCCTCGGTTTACCCTCAACGTGCCGCGCTTTAATCGCCTTCCGCTGCACCCTCAAGTTGAGGAAATTATCGGAGAATTTGCCTCATTTACTCTGTTAGAAATAGATAACTCCAAACGAGAGAGTTTTGAAGTACGAGCAAAACGGTTGCAAGAACAGCTTTGGCAAGATTTAGAACACCAATATGTCAGCGGTGTGCGCGTTTTGCGAGAACTCGCTCAAGCGCAAGGTACAACCGCAGCCCTGATGCCAGTCGTGTTTACGATCGATCCGCAAAACGCGCCAGGGGAAGATACTTCTATCTTTTCTCTCATTCAAGAATTGGGAGAATTGGTTCACATCATCGGTCAAACGCCACAAGTTTGGATAGACGCGCAATTTACCGAAACTGCTGAGGGGCTGTCTTTTAGCTGGGATGCGGTGGAAGAACTCTTCCCGCCAGGGATGATTGATGAGATGTTTGATGCCTACTGTCGCCTATTGCAACGCCTCGCTAATGAAGAGGAAACTTGGCAGAAAACGGTGCAGTTTCAGCAAGCCTTTACTAACAGCATTGATGCACCCATTCCCGATGTATTGCTGCACGAATTGTTTGCTGAGAAAGTCGCGTCGCGATCGCACGAACCCGCCGTCATTATGCGCGATCGCACCCTCACCTACGAGGAACTATATCGGCGATCGAATCAAGTCGGTCATTGCTTGCGGAATCTCGGAATTCGCCCTAATCAATTGGTTGCCGTCGTCATGGAAAAAGGATGGGAGCAAATCGTCGCTGTCCTGGGAATTCTAGCCTCTGGAGCCGCTTATTTGCCCGTAGATGCGGCGCTGCCAAAAGAGCGGCTGTGGTATTTGCTGGAAAATGGCGAAGTTGAGATTGTTTTGACGCAATCTCAGTTAAATGAACGCTTGGAATGGCCGGAAAATGTGCGGCGAATTTGTCTTGATACTGAGGAATTAGCAACAGAAAGTGGCGAAGCTTTGGAGTCGGTGCAGGAAGCGGAAGATTTAGCCTATGTGATTTATACTTCCGGCTCAACTGGCTTGCCGAAAGGCGTGGCGATCGCGCACCGCGGTGTAGTCAATGCGATCGCTCAGACCAATCAAGTGTTTAATGTGGCCGAGTGCGATCGGGCGATCGCAGTCACCGCACTGCACCACGATATGTCAGTTTACGATATTTTCGGCATCCTAGCAGCCGGGGGAGCGATCGTCATTCCCGATGCCGCACAACGGCTAGACCCCGCTCACTGGACTCAATTGATGGTAAAAGAGCGCGTTACCATTTGGAACTCGGTGCCGCCGATGATGGAAATGCTGCTCGATTACACTGGCGCACGTTCAGAAGTGTTGCCCGATTGCTTGCGCTGGGCGTTTCTCGGCGGAGACTGGATACCGATAACGCTGCCCCAGAGGTTAAGTGCGATCGCCCGTGAATGTCGCGTTGTCAGTGTCGGCGGGCCAACTGAAACCACTCTCTGGAACATCTGGTATCCGGTAGAAACGGTTGATCCTTCTTGGAAGAGCATTCCCTACGGATCGCCGATCGCCAATACACGCTATTACATTTTGAATGAAAGGCTCGAAGACTGTCCCGTCTGGGTTGCCGGCGAGATGTGCTGTGCCGGAGTGGGACTGACAAAAGGATACTGGCGGAATGAAGAAAAAACTCGCGCCAGTTGCCTCACGCACCCCGTCACGGGCGATCGCTTGTATCGAACGGGAGATTTAGGGCGCTTCCTCCCTGACGGCAATATCGAATTTTTAGGGCGAGAAGATTTCCGCCTTAAAATTCGAGGATTCCGCATCGAAGCCGGAGAAATTGAAGCTGCTTTGAACGAGCACCCAGCAGTCAAGGCATCCATTGTCAGCGCATTCGGAGAAAATCACAGTCAAAAACGCTTAGTAGCATATATCGTTCCCCAGCAAAACGCTGCTCCTGCGATTGAAGAATTGCGCCAATTCCTGAGCGAAAAGCTGCCCGATTATATGGTGCCTTCTGCATTTATAGTTCTGGACGCGCTGCCGCTTTCGGCGAACGGCAAAGTTAACCGCAAGGCTCTGCCAGAACCGGATGCCGCAATTCCAGAAGCAAAGATTTTTGTTGCACCGCGCACCCCTATTGAGGCAATGTTAGCGAGAATTTGCTGTGAGGTTCTCGGTATCGAACACTTAAGCATTACCGACAACTTTTTTGAACTAGGAGGAAATTCGCTGCTGGCAATTCAATTAGCAGCAAAGGTACGAGAATATTGTCAGCTAGAATTGCCTTTGTGCGATATTTTTGCAGGACGATCGCTCGCCGTACTTGCAGAAAATATTTCTGAAGCCAAAAACAAAAATGCGGCCGTTGAAGAACCCGCGATCGCGCCTGTTTCGCGATCGGCATACCGCATGAAACTGTCATCCTTGCGCTAACCACAAATCAGTGATGAATCATGAGTTAGCAACCAATAATATCATGTCCGTTCAATTGACCGTTATTCCTGTAGGGGCGGGTTCGCCAATATCTTTAGTAAAAACGATAAATCTCGTAAACCCGCCCCGCCCAAGATATTACTCCCAATTACCAATTACCAGTTACTAATCCAATGACGGTGCATTTTTCCGAAAAACCTCCCACAGATACTCGCGACTCGGCGAATGCTTCCGAAGAAGAAGTATTTGCATTTCCCACCTCTTTTGCCCAGCAAAGACTGTGGTTTATCGATCAATTTGAACCGGGAAACCCTTTTTACAACCTTCCGGCGGCTGTGTTACTCAAAGGCAGGCTAAATGTAGTAGTGCTAGAGCTATGTTTCAAGGAAATTGTGCGCCGTCACGAAGCTTTGCGGACGACATTTGCCACTGTAGACGGTCAACCCGTGCAGGTTGTTGGTCAGAAATTTAATTTCTGGCTGCAAGTTTTAGACTTGCAAAAATTGCCAGAAATTCAACGAGAAGCGGAAGTAAAAAAACTAGCAGCAGCAGAAGCTAGCAAACCTTTTGACATAACCAAAGGGCCGCTGTTGCGAGCTAGTTTGCTACAGTTAGATGCTGAGGAATATGTGTTGCTGCTGACGCTACACCACATTATTTTTGATGGCTGGTCAATCGGAGTCTTTCTGCAAGAATTAGCAGCACTTTACGAAGCGTTTTTGATGGGCAAACCATCCCCACTTCCCGAACTTTCTATACAGTACGCCGATTTTGCTATTTGGCAGCGGGAATGGCTTGCGGGCGATCGCTTGCAAACTCAACTTAACTACTGGAAAAAGCAGCTCAGTGGCACTCCCCCCTTGCTGGAATTGCCAGCCGATCGCCCCCGTCCCCCCGCGCAAACCTATCGGGGCGCGAAAGAATCATTCCTCATCCCCAGAACGCTAACGGCAGCCCTCAAAAAGCTCAGCCGCCAGGAAAATGCCACCCTGTTTATGACCCTGCTAGCAGCCTTTAAAACGCTGCTCTATCGCTATACAGGACAGGCAGATATCCCCGTTGGCTCTCCCATCGCCAACCGCAACCGAGCCCAAATTCAAGGGCTAATCGGGTTTTTTGTCAATACTTTGGTATTGCGAACTGATTTGTCAGGTGAGCCCACTTTTCGGCAGTTGCTCGATCGCATTCGGGAGATGAGTTTAGAAGCTTACGCTCACCAGGATTTGCCGTTTGAGAAACTGGTTGAAGAGTTGCAACCCGATCGCAATTTGAGCTATAACCCACTGTTCCAAGTTGCTTTTGTTTTGCAAACTGCCCCTGTTGCTGCGGAATCAATAGCCGGACTCAATCTCACTCTTTTAGATGTTGAGAATCAGACAGCAAAAGTTGATTTAACGCTGTATTTAGAAGAAAAGCAGGAAGAAATTAGCGGTCAGTTTGAATACAGCACAGATTTATTTGATGCAGCCACAATCAATCGGATGGCGGGGCATTTTCTCACGTTGCTGGAGGGCATAGCTGCCAACCCAGAGCGGCGGATTGAAGAGCTACCGTTGCTGGGGGAAAAAGAGCGGCATCAGTTGTTGGTAGAGTGGAATGACACCCGCGCCGATTATTCGAGTGATCGCTGCATTCATCAATTATTTGAAGCGCAAGCCGAGCGAACTCCCGATGCCATTGCAGTCGTATTTGAAGACGAAAAACTCACCTACCGCGAGCTGAATGAACGAGCCAACCAACTCGCGCATTACCTGCAAAAACTCGGCGTCAAGCCAGAAGTTTTGGTAGGAATTTGTGTCGAGCGATCGCTCAATACAATTATCGGCATTCTCGGCATTCTCAAAGCCGGGGGTGCTTACGTTCCGCTCGATCCAGCCAACCCGCGCGATCGCCTCGCTTTTATACTCGAAGATGCACAAGTAAAGGTGCTACTAACTGAGAAAAAGTTGTTACCAACCCTTCCCGAATCTAGCGCCAAAATCGTTTGCCTGGATGCGGATAAAAATGCCTTTTCCCAACAAAGTCAAGAAAATCCTGCCTGCAACAATACTGCCGAAAATCTCGCCTATATCATTTACACTTCTGGCTCTACCGGCATTCCCAAAGGTGTTTTAGTAGCTCACTTAAACGTCGTCCGCTTGTTGGCTGCTACCCAGTCTTGGTACAACTTCAACGAGCAAGATGTGTGGACGCTGTTTCACTCTTATGCCTTTGACTTCTCAGTCTGGGAAATTTGGGGCGCTTTACTCTACGGCGGGCGACTCGCGATCGTACCTTATTCAGTCAGCCGATCGCCGGCAGAATTTTACAGCTTACTGTGCCAAGAAAAAGTGACAGTTCTCAACCAAACTCCTTCCGCATTTTACCAGTTGAGTGAGACAGAAGAATCTGCCGGAATTGACGAAGATTTAAGCCTGCGCTTAGTAATTTTTGGGGGGGAAGCTTTAGACTTGCAAAGCTTAAAACCTTGGTTCGATCGGCACGGCGATCGGCACCCCCAAATGGTCAATATGTATGGCATTACAGAAACAACTGTCCACGTCACGTATCGGCAGCTGACTGCCGCTGATTTAAGTAAAAATGCCAGCCTTATTGGCCGTCCAATTCCTGACTTGCAAGTTTACCTGCTCGATCGCAACTGCCAACCTGTTCCGATCGGCATCCCTGGGGAAATTTACGTTGGTGGTGCTGGCGTCGCGCGGGGCTATCTCAATCAGCCAGAATTAACAGCCAATCGGTTTATTCCCAACCCCTTTAATGACAGTTTGAAAGCGCCGTTGTACAAATCGGGAGACTTAGCTCGCTATCTGCCGAATGGCGATATTGAATACTTGGGACGAATTGACCACCAAGTAAAAGTGCGCGGTTTCCGCATCGAATTAGGAGAAATTGAAGCAGCGCTAGGACAGCATTCCGATGTCGCCCAGGCTGTTGTTATAGTGCGAGAAGATATACCGAGCGATAAGCGCTTGGTAGCTTATATCATTGCTAACTCAGCAGCACAAAATAAGCATTCAATACTGATTCACGAACTGCGCTGCTTTCTGAAAGAAAAATTGCCGGAATACATGATACCTGCTGCTTTTGTGACGCTGGAGGCGCTGCCTTTAACAAACAACGGCAAAGTCGATCGCAAGGCACTACCTGCACCGGAGCGCGATCGGCCTGAACTCGAAGAAGCATTCGCCGCGCCAAGCACGGCTATTGAGAAAGTCCTAGCAGAAATTTGGGCGCAAGTATTGGGGTTAGAACAAGTGGGAATTGACGACAATTTCTTTGAATTGGGCGGCGATTCTATCCTCAGCATTCAAGTCATTTCTAAAGCCAATCAAGCCGGGCTGCGACTTACACCAAAACAACTGTTTCAACACCAAACTATTGCACAGTTAGCAGCCGTCGCCGATACAGCTCGAACCCCACAATCGGAACAGGGATTAATCATTGGCGAAGTTCCGCTCACACCGATTCAGCACTGGTTTTTCGAGCAAAATCTCTCCGATCCGCACCACTGGAATCAGGCGGTGCTTTTAGAGTTGCAGCAACCCCTCGAACCTGCTTTAATTGAGTCAGTTTTGCAAGAATTGCTGAAGCACCACGACGCGCTGCGCCTGCGTTTTGTGCGAGGAAAATTTGGCTGGCAGCAGGCAATTTCTCATCCAGAAAAGGTGGCTCCGCTTACCTGCATTGATTTGTCGTCGCTACCTCCAGAGGAGCGAGAATCCGCTTTCCAAACCGCCGCTACTCAGTTGCAAGCCAGTTTGAATTTGTCAGAGGAGCCATTACTTCGCGCTGCCCTATTTGACTTGGGCAAACATCAGCCAAATCGCTTGTTATTGGCCATTCATCACTTAGCGGTTGATGGGGTTTCGTGGCGAATTTTAATTGAGGATTTCCAGACGGCTTATAGGCAGATTAGCCGCAACGAAACAGTCGCGCTCCCGCCCAAAACAACCTCATTTAAGCAGTGGGCAGAACGCTTGCATGAGTGGGCGCGATCGCCCGAATTGCAGGCAGAGTTAGATTACTGGTTCGCCCTTTCTCACCAACCAACTTCTCGCTTGCCGGTGGATTTCCCAAACCCAGCTAATTTAGTTGCATCTGAAAAGACAGTATCCGTTGCTTTGAGTGTTGAAGAAACAAAACTGCTCTTACAAGAAGTACCTGCCGCTTACCGCACTCAAATTAATGATGTATTGCTAACTGCTTTAGGTCAAGCATTTGAACGCTGGACAGGCAATAACTCACTTTTACTGGACTTAGAAGGTCACGGGCGCGAAGATCTATTTGAAGGAGTAGATTTGTCGCGCACAATCGGCTGGTTTACAGCAGTTTTCCCCGTCCTGTTAAATTTAGAAAAACCTTCCAATTTAGGGGCTGCCATCAAATCAGTGAAAGAGCAATTACGCGCAGTCCCAAATCGCGGTGTGGGTTGCGGTGTCCTAGAATATTTAAACCCAGAAAATGCAAAAAATTTGCACAAATTGCCGCAAGCTGAGGTAAGCTTTAATTATCTCGGACAGTTTGACCAAGTGCTGCCGAAATCTTCTTTATTAATGCTGTCCTCCGAGCCGAGTGGCCCCCTTCGCAGCCCGCGCGGAAATCGGCGTTACCTGCTGGAAATTAACGGATTTATTGCCAGCGGCAAGCTGCAATTAGATTGGACGTACAGCGAAAACATTCACCGACGAGAAAGCATTGAAAATTTGGCAACGCGCTTTATAGAATCGCTGCGATCGCTAATTCAATACTGTCAGTCCCCCGACGTTGGCGGCTGCACTCCTTCTGACTTTGCAGAGTTTAAGTGGAGCCAGTGGAGCCAGGACGATTTAGACAACATTACCGCAATTTTGGGAGAGCTGTAAGATGAGCAAAGGCAATATCGAAGATTTTTATCCCCTCTCCCCAGCGCAGCAGGGCATTCTGTTTCATTCCCTTTACCAGCCAGAATCTGGCGTATATTTTGGGCAACTGCTGTGCATCTTGCGCGGCGATCTCAATGTTTCTGCGTTGAAAAATAGTTGGCAAAAAGTTGTAGACAGGCATCCCATTTTGCGGACTTGTTTCGTGTGGGAAAATTTGAAAGAACCCGTACAAGCGGTGCGTAAGCAGGCTGGATTATCTTGGCAACAGATGGACTGGCGATCGCTCTCGGCCTCCGAACAAGAACAGCAGCTAGAAACGTACCTTAAATCCGATCGAGAGCAGGGCTTTGACTTGACATCAGCTCCCTTAATTCGCATTGCACTGGCGCAGTTAGAAGCAGATACTTTTCAGTTTATTTTGAGCCACCACCACTTAGTTTTAGATGGGTGGTCGCTTTCTATTGTTCTCGATGAAGTTTTTGCATTTTACCAAGCTTTCTGCCAGGGCGAGGAATTGCACCTCAAACGCCCTCGCCCTTATCGGGATTACATCGCGTGGCTGCACCAGCAAGATTTATCTGCGGCTGAGTCATTTTGGCGCCAAACTCTCAAAGGTTTTGCAGATCCAACTGCGATCGCCCGGGGCAATATTGTCGCGGGAAACCGTTTAGAAAGTAGTGGCGAACAGCAGGTGATATTTTCTGCAACAGCCACCGCCGCACTCCAATCCTTAGCGCGGCAGCATCAACTAACATTAAATACCCTCGTGCAGGCAGCTTGGGCGCTACTTTTGAGCCGATACAGTGGCGAGGAAGATGTGGTTTTTGGTACGGTTGTCTCCGGGCGACCGCCAGAGTTAATAGGCGCTGAATCGGTAGTGGGACTGTTCGTAAATCCTCTGCCAGTGCGCGTAAAAATTGACCCACAGGATTCTATTTTATCCTGCTTGAAACAACTCCAAACGCAACAAGTTGAGGCGCGACAATATGAGTACAGCCCCCTCGTTGAGGTGCAGGGGTGGAGCGAAGTTCCTCGGAGTTTACCTCTATTTGAGAGTCTCGTCGTCTTTGAAAATTATCCTTCGGATGCTTCTTTGCAGGAGAAGATTCACAACTTAAAAGTAGAGAAGATTCGCTCCTGGGAAACAACGAATTATCCTCTAACCGTGATGGCAATGCCCGGTGCGGAATTGACGCTAAAAATTGGTTACAGTAGCAGCCTCTTTGAAGACGCTGCTATCGCACGGATGCTCGGACACCTGCAAACTTTACTGGAGGGAATGACTGCAAATCCTGAGCGGAAACTGTCAGAATTGCCCCTATTGAGCGCCGCCGAACAGCAGCAATTACTTGTCCAGTGGAACGACACCCAAGCAGATTACCCCAAAAATTCCTCAATTCACGAATTATTTGCAGCGCAAACAGAGCGAACCCCAGATGCAGTAGCTGCAATTTGCGAAAATGAACAATTGACTTACCGCGAATTGAATGCCAAAGCCAACCAAATCGCGCATTACCTGCAAACTCTAGGTGTCAAACCAGAAGTTTTGGTGGGAATTTGCTTAGAGCGATCGCTGTTCGTGCTGGTGGCTATTTTGGGCATTTTAAAAGTCGGTGGCGCTTACGTTCCTCTCGATCCTGCTTATCCCCAAGAACGCCGCTCCTTCATGCTTGCCGATGCAAAAGTTCCGGTGCTTTTGACTCAAAAAAACCTCCTAGAAAGCCTCCCCGAACACACCGCAAAAGTCGTCTGTATCGACGCCGAATGGCAGGAAATTTCCCGGCAGAGCGATCGCAACCCCGCTGTTAAAGTGGAAGCCGAAAACCTCGCTTACGTCCTCTACACTTCCGGCTCCACAGGCACTCCCAAAGGCGTACTCGGCACCCACCGAGGCACAGTCAATCGCTGTTTTTGGAACCCCTACCCTTTTATCGAACAAGATATTTGCTGTCAAAAAACGTCCTTAAATTTTGTCGATTCGGTTTGGGAAATCTTTGCTCCTTTGCTGCATGGGTTGCCCACTGTCATTATTCGCGATCGCTCCGTCAAAGATATTAACCAATTCCTTCAAACCTTATCAAAGCAAAAAGTAACCCGACTGGTGCTGGTTCCTTCTTTGTTGCGCGCTATCTTAAATGCTTTCCCTGATTTAGACAGGCGTTTGCCTCAATTAAAGTATTGGATTTGCAGCGGAGAAACTCTGCCGATGGAACTTTGCCAGCAATTTCGAGAGCAGATGCCCCAGCGGGTATTAATCAATCTTTATGGCTCTTCGGAAGTAGCTGCGGACGTGACGTGGTACGATGCAACTCACTGTGTCGAGAAAGTTCCAATCGGTCGCCCGATCGCCAACACGCAAATTTATCTGCTCGATCGCAATTTGCAACCCGTTCCCATAGGAATTCCCGGCGAGATTTACGTCGGGGGCGATGGATTGGCAAAAGGCTACTTAAACCGCCCCGACTTAACCTCGGAAAAATTCATTTCTCACCCGTTTGGGCAAGAAAAATTAGATTTTGTCGGTAATTCTCATCAAAAAGTTTTGTTCAAAACAGGCGATATCGGTTGTTACCTGCCGGATGGTAATATAGAATTTCTGGGTCGGGGCGATTCCCAAGTAAAAATTCGCGGTTTCCGCATCGAACTCGGAGAAATAGAGGCAGCACTTTCTCAACATTCTTCTGTGTCCACCGCTGCTGTTTTGCTTCAAGAAAATGCACCGGGGAGTCAACGCCTAGTCGCTTACCTAGTTCCTAACTCAGGGTTCAGAAATCAGCACCCAGAACTTATTTCCGAACTGCGTTCATACTTGAAGGACAAACTGCCCGATTACATGGTGCCTTCAGCTTTTGTGCTATTAGATGCGCTGCCACTAACGCCCAACGGAAAAATTGACCGCCTCGCCTTATCTCAAAGGTGCGATTACGTTTCTGATGAAACAGCCTTCACTGAGCCACAAACGCCCACAGAGAAAGAAATGGCTGAGATTTGGACTGCTCTTTTAGGGCTAGAACAAGTAGGAACTAACCAAAACTTTTTTGACCTCGGCGGTCACTCTCTGATGGCAACACAGTTAATATCGCGAGTGCGATCGTGCTTTGGGGTAGAGTTAGGGCTGCGCGATTTTTTTGCCGCTCCCACCGTTCAGAATTTAGCTGAACTAATCGAGGAAGAAATTCTGGCAAACGCCGATTCTAACCAGATAGATGAATTGCTCGATCTCTTAGAAAAGAGTGATGGAGAGTCAGCACAAACTGTGATGCTGACTGAGTAAATATCGGGGTGATAAAAAAGCACAAAAAGCCCTTTGCTTCTTAAGGCTTCGGTGGAGAATTGGAGATTTAAAAAGCCCATTTAACAGGATGAATTCTGGATGAGTAAACTAACAGTAAAAGCCAAAGATTATCAAGATGTAATGCAGCCATTAAAAGCTTCTGTTACCCCACTTGAAGAAAAGTTAATGGAGCTATTCAGTGCCTCAGAAAAGTCATTTTTGGCAGAAGAAGCAATGGAGGAGCGAATTTCTGCCCTAGTTCAAGACTTTTTGTACGCAAAAACCGCTAGTACAGATATTGACTTAGAGTTAATTATTCAGCAGTTTAGGGAAAACAAAATTCCCGCCCTTCCTACAGATGTTGGGAATTATATCGATGATTTGACCCAAACCCTCGTTGCCCATTCCATTCACACATCTTCCCCTCGATATATCGGTCACATGACGAGTGCACTTCCCTATTTTGTGCGCCCGATCGCGAAGCTTGTAACCGCGATGAATCAAAATTTAGTCAAGATGGAAACGGCCAAAGTTTTAAGCCCCTGCGAGCGCCAGACTTTGGCAATGATGCACCGATTAATTTACGATTTTTCTGAGGATTTTTATAACCAGCACATTCAAAAAAGTGACAGCACGCTCGGTATCATGACAACGGGCGGCACCCTAGCTAATATCACAGCCCTGTGGTGCGCTCGCAACGCTTCTTTAGGGCCAAAAAATGACTTTGGTGGCATTGAAAAAGAAGGCTTGTACGCAGCTTTAGAGTTTTACGGCTACAAGGGAATGGTGATAATCGGTTCGAGTTTGATGCACTATTCTTTTGAAAAAGCTGCAGGTTTATTAGGCATTGGCGATCGCAATCTCCTAAAAATCCCCACCGATTCCCATCACCGGATGGATTTGGCAGCGCTGCGCCAAACTGTAGCCGAATGTCGCGATCGCAACCTGCACATTCTGGCAATTATCGGTGTTGCAGGCAGCACCGATTCGGGAAGTATCGATCCGCTTCCAGAAATAGCCGCGATCGCGCAATCCGCAAACGCTCACTTTCACGTCGATGCCGCTTGGGGCGGCCCCGTGCTTTTTTCCGAACGTCACCGGCACAAATTCGCAGGCATTGAACTAGCAGATTCCGTCACCATAGATGGACACAAACAAATGTATTTGCCAATGGGAATCGGTCTGGTTTTATTCCGCAATCCCCAAACCGCCAAAGTTATTGAAAAAAACGCGCCCTACACGGTGCGAAAAGACTCCATAGATCTAGGCAAGCGCTCTCTCGAAGGCTCTCGACCAGGTGCGAGTTTGTTCTTGCAAGCCGCCTTACATATCATCGGCCATCAAGGCTATGAGTTTTTGATAGATGGAGGCATCCATAAAACGCAGCACTTAGCCAATTTACTTCGGGAAAATCCAGCCTTTGAATTGCTGCTCGAACCAGAAATTAATATTCTTTTATACCGCTACATTCCAGAAACATTCAGGGAAAAAGCAGCCAAAAAACAACTAAACGAAGCAGACAACCACTTCATTAATGAATTTAACGAGCGCCTTCAGGAGGCCCAGCGGCAAGCCGGTCACACCTTCGTATCGCGAACAACCGTGCAAAACACCTGTTATGGCAAAACCATTCCCATTGTTGCTTTTCGAGTCGTCCTTGCCAACCCCCTTACTACTGAAGCAGATATCAATTTTGTTTTAAACGACCAGCTAAAAATAGCAGCAAAGCTTTCCTTAACTATCACAAACAGCGATTACTGCGAGGAAGTGAATCATCATGTCTACTAATCGTTCAGAACGACTAAAAAACCTCTCGCCCCAGAAGCGAGCGCTCCTCCTCAAAGCATTGGGCAAAGAGGCAGTACAGGCTGAGCAATCTCAGCGTATTCCCAGGCGAGCGCAGCCAAATTCTGCTCCCCTTTCTTTTGCCCAGCAACGGCTGTGGTTTCTCGATCGATTGTCTCCCGAAAACCCTGCCTACAACCTTCCTGCTGCTGTGCGTTTGCAAGGGCAATTGAATTTGTCAGCACTGCAACAAACACTCAATGAAATTGTCAGGCGTCACGAAGTTTTACGGACTGCTTTTGCAGAAGTGGACGGGGAACCTGTTCAACTAATTTCTCCTTCCTTGGATTTCGCTTTGTCGGCGATAAACTTGCGACATTTACCAGAAACTGAGCAGCAAGCTGAAATTGAGCAGCGTACTCTAGAAGAAGCCCAACGCCCCTTTGACTTAACGCGATCGCCCTTACTGCGGGGCACTCTGCTGCAACTTAGTTCGGCAGAATATGTATTGCTGCTGACGATACACCACATTATTTCTGATGGTTGGTCTATGGGGGTATTGGTGCGAGAAGTAGCCGCACTTTATGAAGCTTTTTCCAATAACAAACCCTCTGCGCTGCCTGAACTTTCCGTACAGTATGCCGACTTCGCCAGTTGGCAGCGGCAGCATTTCCAGGGAGAGAAATTAGAAAAACAGCTCGCTTATTGGAAACAGCAATTGGGAGGCGGTTTAGCTGTGCTGTCAACAGATAGGCAGCGCTCTTCCGTGCAAACTTTCCGAGGATCGCAGCAATCTTTTGTGATTTCTGCTTCTTTAACTGAAAGGCTTAAAACCCTCGCCCAGCAACAAGATGTTACCCTATTTATGACGTTGTTGGCAGCATTTCAATCCTTGCTCTCCAGCCAAATAAAGCAGGATAACCTCGCTATTGGCTCTCCCATTGCCAATCGCAACCGCCTTGAATTAGAGGGACTGATTGGATTTTTTGTCAATACTTTAGTGCTGCGAATTGACACCGCAGGTAATCCAACTTTTCGCGAACTACTCGCTCGAACACGCGAGGCAGCTTTAGGAGCTTACGCTCACCCCGATGTCCCTTTTGAAAAGCTCGTGGAGGAATTGCAGCCGGAGCGAAATCTCAGCTATAACCCGCTGTTTCAAGTGTGGTTTGTACTCCAGAATGCACCCATGCCACCCCTGGAGTTAGCTGATTTGACCTTGAGCATTTTGGAATTCGATGTCGGTATGTCGAGACACGATTTAAGCCTCAGTCTCTGGGAAGTTTCAGAAGGAATCCAAGGCTTATTTGAGTACAAAACAGACTTATTTGAAGCTGCTACGGTTGCCCGAATGGTGAGAGGTTTCCAAATCCTCCTCAACCAGGTAGTCATCCAGCCAGATATCAGGATCGACGACTTGGCAGAAATTCTTGCCGAAGCAGAAAAGCAGCACCAAATCGAGCAGCAAAAACAAATTCAAATTTCGGGAATTCAAAAATTAAAAATGGCTAAACGCAAAGTTATGAAAACTTTAAAATGATGGCTCAATCTCTCAGATTTTTTCGTAAAAAAGGGAGTAATTTTTCACCAAACCCAAAACTATGACAAATACAGAAACAAATAATCTTAATTCCCAAAAGTTAGGATCAGTTAGGCGAAAATCCGTCAGCCTGTCCTCAGAGGAATTAGTCAAAACCGCCTACCTCCAGCCCGACAACCTTCTACCTCTAGTTGTTCAGCCAACAGTAGAAAAATTAAATCTTGCGGGTTGGGCACAGAACAATCGCTCATCAATTGAAACCCAGTTATGGAAGCATGGAGGAATACTTTTTCGAGGCTTTGAAGTCGGCGGAGTGAATGGTTTCGAGCAGTTTATTCAAACTATTGCTGGCGACTTGTTGGAATATTCTTTTCGCTCAACTCCGCGCAGTCAGGTGAGCGGAAATATCTACACTTCCACCGAGTATCCTGCCGAGCAATTCATCCCACTGCACAATGAAATGGCTTATTCTCGAAATTGGCCGCTGAAAATCGCTTTTTTCTGCGTCAAGAAATCCGAACAGGGAGGAGAAACCCCGATCGCTGACAGCCGCAAAGTGTTTGAAAGCCTGGATTCAAAGATTAGAGAAAAGTTTGCCCAAAAAAAGGTTATGTATGTGCGAAATTACGGCGGTGGCGTAGATTTACCGTGGCAAAATGTCTTCAATACTAACAGCCAAATTGAGGTAGAAAACTATTGCCAAAAAGAGGAAATTGAGTTAGAATGGAAAAGTGACAATCGCTTGAGAACTCGGCAAATATGTCAAGCTGTCGCTGGGCACCCACAAACGCAAGAAATGGTGTGGTTTAATCAAGCTCACCTCTTCCACATTTCCAATCTCGAACCCGTCGTTCGCAAAGAGCTTTTAACTTCTTTTGAGCAGGAAGATTTACCCCGCAATGCTTATTACGGCGATGGTTCGCCAATCGAAGATTCTATTTTAGAGGAAATTCGCCATTGCTATCAGCAAGAAACGATCGTTTTTCCTTGGGAAGAAGGAGATGTTCTGCTGTTAGATAATATGCTAGCCGCGCACGGACGCACGCCATTTTCGGGTTCGCGTCGGGTTGTTGTCGGTATGGCAGAAGCGTTTAGCTGTCAAGATATTTAGACTTATTAAAGGAACTTTAGAAATGCAAAACGAAACAATCGAAGGGTTTAGACTCTCTCCACAGCAACGGCATCTGTGGGGGTTACAGCAAAATAAAAGCCAACAGACTTATCGCGTTCGAGGTGCAATTTTAATTACCGGAAATCTCGACAAAGAGATTCTTAAAAGTGCGCTGCAAAATGTCGTGAACCGGCACGAAATCCTGCGTACTAGCTTTCACTGCTTGCCTGGGATGACACTACCCCTGCAAGCGATCGCCTGCACTGGTGAAGTTCCTATGTCGGAATACAATCTGAGCGGTTTGTCTTCAAAAGAACAAGAAGCTAAAATCGCAGCGCTTTTTCAGCAACTAAACCAGCTTCCTTTTGATTTTGAGCGCGGCCCACTTTGGCACATCTCTTTAGTCACTCTGGCGCAAGACAAGCACCTATTGCTGGCAAACTTCTCTGCCTTAATTGCAGATAGCGTCACCCTGAAAAAATTCACCCGCGAACTCAGTCTTTCCTACTCAGCCTGCACGTGCGGGGAAGAAATCTCAGACGAGCCAATGCAATATGCCGATATTGCTGAGTGGCAAAATGAGCTACTCGAATCAGAAGAAACGGCAATCGGCCAAGAATACTGGCAAAAGCTGAACATTGAATCTTTGCATTTATTAACGCTTCCTTGGGAAAAGAAGAATTCAGAAGCGGAATTTAAGCCGCTAGTAGAAAGGGTGGAAATTCGGGGTGATTTGTTGAACAGCCTGGAAGCGATCGCCCCAAAGCACAAAAGCGATATTTCTGCCTTCCTGCTGACTTGCTGGCAAATTCTCATTTGGCGGCTTACCAGAGAGCCAAACCCGATAATCGGCGTAGCTATTGACGGCAGAAAACATGAAGAATTAGAACACTCTCTGGGGCTGCTGTGCAAATACTTACCCCTACGATGCCCAGTGCAAGACGAGTTAAATTTCTCACAAGCGAGGCAGCAAATTGAGCTTAATCTCAACGAAATGTACAACTGGCAAGAATATTTTAGCTGGGAAGAAATCCTAGAAAACGCAAAAAGCAGCAGCTTTTGGCCCGTCTGCTTTGAGTTCCAAGCAGAGCCTAAGAACTATGGTAATTCAGACGTTTCATTTTCCCTTGTTCGGCAAGATGCCTGCCTAGAGCCATTCAAACTCAAGCTCTCCTGCCTGACACAAGGCAATTGCTTAATCGCCGACTTTCACTATGATTCCGCTTTATTTGGTGCGGCAGATATAAAGCGCTTGTCAGAACACTTTCAGGCGCTCTTAGAAAGCACAGTCAAAAATCCAGAAGTCGCTATCAGTCAGCTAGACATACTCAGCGATCGCGATCAGCTGCAACTTCTCATTGACTTTAACCAAACTCAAAAAGATTACCCGAAAAATAAATGCGTTCATCAGCTTTTTGAAGAACAAGCAGAACGCCACCCAGACAAAATTGCCGTCGTCTTTGAAAACCAAAAAATCACCTACCGAGAACTCAACGATCGCGCCAATCAACTCGCCCATCACCTGCAAAACTTGGGAGTTGAACCAGAGTCAATTGTTGGCATTTGCGTTGAAAGGGGGGCGGGCACGGGGGCACCGCCCCTACAGGCAATCGTAGGAATGCTGGGCGTACTCAAAGCCGGTGGCGCCTATTTACCGATCGATCCAACGACCCCAATAGAGCGCAAAGCGCTAATGCTAGAAGACGCTCAGGTGAAGGTTTTGCTCGTACAACAGCGGCTCATAGAAAGCTTGCCGAAAACTCAGGCAAATATTGTTTGCATCGATACAGATATTCCCACTGTTTCTGCATCTTACACGCCCCGTGTTTCTACAGACAATTTAGCTTACGTCATCTATACTTCCGGTTCCACTGGCATCCCCAAAGGAGTCGCGATCGAACACCGACAACTGCTCAATTACCTGCACAGCATTCAGGAAAAATTAAACCTACCAGCCAAAGCCAGTTTTGCTACCGTTTCCACCTTCGCCGCCGACTTAGGAAACACAGCGATTTTCCCCGCCCTTTGTTTCGGCGGTTGCCTGCATATTATCTCCCTAGAACGCGCCACCGATCCAGAGGCACTGGGTGAATATTTCTGCCGCAATCCCATCGACTGCCTCAAAATAGTTCCCTCTCACCTAGCCGCCCTTTTAAATTCCTCTCAACCCAAGTCAATTTTGCCTGGTAAACGGCTTATTTTAGGAGGTGAATCTGCCAACTGGAGCTTAATTAAAACAATTCGCAATCTTGCTCCCAGTTGCTCAGTATTCAATCACTACGGGCCAACAGAAACAACTGTAGGTGTCCTGACTTATCAAGTGGAATTTGATAAAATTGGCGGCGATTTTGACACAGTTCCCCTCGGTCTTCCGATTGCCAACACTCAGATTTATATCTTGGATTCTTACTTGCAGCCGGTGCCGATAGGCGTACCTGGTGAACTGTACATCGGCGGTGATAATTTGGCACGCGGATATCTTAACCGCCCTGAATTAACCGCAGAAAAATTTATTCCCAATCCATTTGACACGCAAGCAAAGACGCGACTGTACAAAACCGGCGACTTGGCTCGCTATTTGCCAGACGGAAACATCGAATTTATCGGGCGAATTGACGGCCAAGTAAAAATTCGCGGTTTCCGCATTGAATTGGGAGAAATCGAGGCGGTGCTGGGGCAACATCCAGATATCGCGCAGGCTGTAGTTGTGGCGCCAGAAAACGAGACGGCACAAAAGCGCCTCGTGGCTTATTTGATTTCCGAGCAGAAACAAGCACCTACCCACAAGGAAATTCGCAATTTTTTAACGTCAAAATTGCCGGAGTACATGGTGCCTTCTGCTTTTGTGATACTCAAAAGTTTTCCTTTAACTTCTAACGGAAAAGTAGACCGACGAGCACTGCCCGCACCTGACGAAATGCGACCGGAGTTGACAGCAAACTTTGTCGCGCCTCGCACAAATATCGAGGAAGTTTTAGCCGCTATCTGGGCTGAAGTTCTCAAAATTGAAAAAGTCGGCATTTACGACAACTTTTTTGAATTAGGAGGGCATTCCTTATTAGCAACTCAAGTAATTTCCCGAGTGCGCCAAGCATTTCAGGTTGAGTTGCCTTTGCACCGTTTATTTGAGTCGGCCACTGTCGCCGATTTTGCTGTAGCGATCGCGCAAAAGCAAGCCGAACAAACAGACAGTGAAATGCTAGCGAGGGTATTAGCAGACCTCGATCAACTGTCAGAAGCCGAAATTCAGGAAATTCTCGCCCAACAAGGAGTCAGCAAATGAGTGATTTAATCGAACGCATCGCGACTCTTTCTCCCCAAAAGCGCGAGTTGCTGTTGCAGCGACTCAACCAGAAAAAAGAAAGCGTTTCGCTAGCAAAAATTCTGCCTCAAAGTCGAGAGTGTAACACTTTTCCTCTGTCGTTTGCTCAACAGCGGTTGTGGTTTTTTGAGCAACTAACTCCAGGCAACTTTACCTATCACATCCTCGCCGGCGTGCGTTTGACAGGAACACTCGACGCGAGAGCCCTCAATCGCAGTCTCAACGAACTTGTCAAGCGTCATGAAGTTTTGCGAACGGCTTTTAAGACAATAAACGGTCAACCCATTCAGGCGATCGCTTCCAATCTGGAATTGAAGATTTTAGAAATAGATTTGCGATCGCTTCCTGAAATTGAACGATCTCGCGAAGTAGAACGGTTAATCGCCGCAGAAGCAAAGCTTGCTTTCGACCTCTCACAAGCACCCTTATTGCGTGCCAAATTGCTGCAATTGAGCGATTCAAACTGGGTGCTGCTATTGAGTACGCACCACATCATTTCCGATGCCTGGTCAATGGGAATATTCATCCAGGAACTCGCCACGTTTTATCAAGCCTTTTGCACTGGCCAACCTTCTCCCCTTCCCCAACTGTCGGTACAGTACGCAGACTTTGCAAGTTGGCAGCGGCAGTGGTTGCAGGGAGAAGTTTTAGAGAAGCAGCTTGCTTACTGGAAAAAACAGCTTGGAGGCAATCTCCCTGTACTAAATTTGCCAACCGATCGCCCCCGCTCGGCAGTACAAACCTTCCGAGGTGCCGTGCATAAATTCACCATTCCCAAAGCAATAGCAGAGGAAATCGCCCTATTAAGCCAGCGGGAAAAAGCTACTTTATTTATGACCCTACTGGCAGCGTTTAAAACATTGCTCTATCGCTACACCGGGCAAGAAGATATTTTAGTCGGCTCCCCCATAGCTAACCGCAACAGACGCGAAATCGAGGAAGTAATTGGCTTATTTGCTAACACCTTAGTTTTCCGCACCAATCTGTCGAGCAACCCGACTTTTAAAGAGTTACTGGGTCGCGTGCGAGAAGTAGCTCTCGGCGCGTATAACCACCAGGATTTGCCATTCGAGAAACTGGTAGAAATCATACACCACGAACGAGATTTAAGTCATAATCCGCTATTTCAGGTATTGTTTTCTCTGCGAAATGTTCGGACACCGCAGATCAAATTGCCAGGAGTGACGTTGAGCGATTTAGAAATAGAACGGAAAACAGCGAGATTTGATTTAGCGCTTGACCTGGAGGAAGGATTAGAGGGTATTAATGGAACGCTTGAGTATAGCCACGATTTGTTTGACGCTAGCACTGCACGACGGATAGCCGGACATTTTATAACCTTACTAGAAAGTATAGCTGCTAATCCCGAACAGCGCATTTCACATTTGCCAATCTTGACGAAACCTGAACAGCAGCAACTGCTGTTCGAGTGGAACAATACTCAATCGAATTTTCCGCAAGATAAGTGCATACATGAACTATTTGAAGCCCAGGCAAAACTGACACCCGATGCGATCGCTGTCGTCTTTGAAAATGAATGTCTGACTTACCGGGAACTGAACCAAAAAGCAAATAATCTCGCAAGTTATTTGCCAAAAATTGGTGTCAACCCAGAAGTTTTGGTGGGAATTTATGTCGATCGCTCCTTAGACATGGTGGTAGGGCTGCTCGGCATCCTCAAAGCCGGTGGGGCTTATGTTCCCCTCGATCCAGCATATCCACCAGAGCGCCTTGCATTCATGCTGGAAGACGCGAAAATTTCCGTGTTACTCACTCAGAAAAAGCTATTAAAAACCCTGCCCACAAATAGCGCTTCCCTCGTGTTTCTGGATGCAGATTGGGAAGGCATATCGAGCTGCGACGAGCCAGTCGTGGGTTTACAAAATTCGTCCAATTTAGCCTATGTCATCTATACTTCAGGCTCAACAGGTAAACCCAAAGGAGTGCAAATTTCCCACGCCTCTGTCGTTAACTTCTTGAGTTCTATGCGCCAACAACTCGCGATCGCAGACGGCGATGTTTGGCTAGCAGTAACATCCTTATCTTTTGACATTGCAGCGCTGGAACTGTTCCTGCCTATTACAACAGGTTCTCGCGTTGTTGTAGCCAGCCGAGAAGTTGCATCTAACGGGGAAAAGCTTTTAGAAACATTAACAAATTCTGGCGCGACAGTCATGCAAGCTACTCCAGCCAGTTGGAAAATGCTTTTAGCAGCAGGATGGCAGGGAAACAATCAATTAAAAATACTGTGCGGGGGAGAAGCTTTACCGCGACAACTAGCAAATCAGTTGCTTTTGCGCGGCGCTGCTGTGTGGAATTTATACGGCCCTACAGAAACCACTATCTGGTCTACTCTCTATCAGGTCGATCGCAAAGATGAATCAGTTTCCATCGGTCGCCCGATCGCTAACACTCAAATTTACATATTAGACCGCTATTTAATGCCGGTTCCCGTTGGCGTATTTGGCGAACTGCACATCGGCGGTGCCGGCTTATCTAGAGGCTACCTAAACCGACCGGAATTGACCGCAGAGAAGTTTATTCCTAACCCCTTTGCAGAGGACGGAACTCATGCTTCATATCGTTTCCGGTTGCATCGTAATCATAAAATCGATTCAACAGTCAACAGTCAACAGTCAACAGTCAACAGTCAACAGTCAACAATCCTTCCGGTGCAACCGGAATTGATATCATTCATCCTTCATCCTTCATCGTTTATTCTTTCAGAACGCCTCTATAAAACCGGAGACTTGGCTCGCTATCTCCCAGATGGAAACATTGAATTTATGGGGCGCAGCGACCACCAGGTGAAAGTTCGCGGATTTCGCATCGAATTAGGCGAAATTGAAGCGGTACTCAGCCAATACCCAGCCGTGCGAGAAGCGATCGCACTGGTTCGAGAGGACAATCCGGGGGACAAGCGTTTAGTAGCTTATATCGTTGCTAACTCAGAACTCCGGGGCGGACACGGGGACACCGATCCTACGCATTCAGAATTTATTAATCACTTGCGCGTCTTTCTCAAACAAAAACTGCCGCAGTACATGATGCCGTCAGCGTTTGTGCTGCTGGAAGCAATGCCTTTAACCCCTAACGGAAAAATCAATCGGCGATCGCTAAGAGCACCTGACACAAACACAGCAGAATTTGAGAGCAATTTTACCGAGCCTCGAACTCCCGACGAGCAATTAATAGCAGAAATTTGGGCGGAAGTTCTCGGTTTAGAGCGAGTGGGAATTCACGATAACTTCTTTGAATTGGGAGGTCATTCATTGCTGGCTACTCAAGCGATTTCTCGCCTGCGAGAAGCTTTTCAAGTTGAAGTGCCCTTGCGCTCTCTTTTTGAATCGCCTACCGTCGCCACTTTCACCGAAAGCCTCTTGCAATATCGGGCCGAGCAAAAACTGAAAGCACCCCCCATCAAGCGTGCGTCAAGGCAGGGAGAATTGCCCCTTTCTTTTGCACAACAACGACTGTGGTTTCTCGACCAATTGCAGCCGGGAAATCCTGCCTATAATATCCCAGCAGCCGTGCGCTTGAAGGGGGCGCTCAATGTAGCGGTTCTAGAGCAAACTTTTCAGGAGATTATCAAGCGGCACGAAGCATTGCGGACAACTTTTAATTCGGTGGAAGGACGACCCGCTCAGGTTATTATTTCATCTTTTAAATTCACATTGCCGATCGTAAACTTAAGAGAGTTATCGCAAGCTGAACGAGAAGCCGAGGCAATGCGACTCGCCGCTGAAGAAGCGCGACAGCCTTTTGACCTAACAAAATGGCCATTACTGCGCGTCACATTGTTACATCTTGACCAGACAGAATACCTGCTGTTAGTGACAGTACACCACATCGTAGCCGATGGCTGGTCGATGGGGGTACTCGTGCGGGAAGTGGCGGCGCTTTATGAAGCTTTCTGCAGTGGCAAACCTTCTCCCCTACCCGAACTTTCTGTACAGTACGCAGACTATGCTGTTTGGCAAATAAATTGGCTGCAAGGCGAAGTTCTGGAAGCAAAACTCGCTGACTGGAAGCAGCAGTTGGGTCAAATTTTGCCCCCGCTGCAATTGCCAGCAAAACTACCGCGTTCTGCTGTTTTTAGCAATCAAGCTAAGATTCAAAATTTCCAGCTTGATTGGCAAGTTTCAGAAGCCCTAAACGCACTCAGTCGGCAACAAAATGTCACCTTGTTTATGACCTTGTTGGCAGCACTTAAAACGCTGCTTTATCGCTACACAAATCAAGAAGATATTGTCGTCGGTACTGACCTGGCAAACCGCACACAAGTTGAGACAGAAGCTTTAATTGGTTTCTTTGTCAATATCCTCGTCTTGCGAACCGATATGCGCGGCAATCCTACATTTGGCCAACTGCTCGATCGAGTCCGCGAGGTGACATTAAAAGCTTACACTCACCAAGATTTGCCCTTCGACAAACTGGTAGAAGAACTGCGTCCCGATCGCACCCTGAGTCAAACACCGCTCTTTCAAGTTTTATTCGTCATGCAAAATGCGCCTATGCCGAATTTAGAAATGGCGGGTTTAACTTTAATGCCGGTTGCAGTTGATAGCGGTACGGCTAAATTTGATTTGGCGCTATTTGTGTCGGAAACAGAGAGAGGAATTGTCGGCACTTGGAAGTATAATTCCGACCTATTTGACAGGGAGACGACCGCTCAAATGTCAAATCGCTTTGAAACCCTCCTCGGCAGCATTGTGGCACAGCCTGACAGTCGTTTGAACACTTTAGAAATTCTCACAGAAGCCCAGAAGCAGAAACAAGCCATGCAAGAATTAAAGCGTGAAAAAAGCAATTTTAGTAAATTCAAAAGCGTCAAGCCGAAGCGAGTAGCTTTGCCGCAAGGCGAATTGATAAAAACCGAGTACCTGCACCCCGACGAACTCTTTCCTTTAGTGGCAAAACCCGCAGTAGCCGATGTCGATATCGCAGAGTGGGCGAAAAATAACCGCGAATTTATAGAGGCAAAATTGCTACAGCATGGAGGGATTCTTTTTCGAGGGTTCATCGGCCCTGTGGTTGCCGCATTCGAGGAGTTTGCACTCTCAATTTGTTCGGAATTATTTGGGGAGTACGGGGATTTGCCACGCGAAGGAGTTAGCGGAAAAGTTTACGGTTCAACTCCTTACCCAGCAGATAAAGCTATCTTATTTCACAGCGAGAGTTCGCACCTGCACCGCTGGCCGATGAAAATCTGGTTTTTCTGCGTTCAGCCAGCGCAACAAGGCGGAGAAACGCCGATTGTTGACTGCCGTAAAATTTACCAGTTGCTAGACCCGAAACTCAGAGAAAAATTTGCCCAAAAGCAAATTATGTACGTTCGTAACTATACAGACGGACTGGATGTAAGCTGGAAAGATTTTTTCCAAACAGAAGACAAATCCGTGGTTGAGGAATACTGCCGGCAAGGCGGGATGGAATTTGAGTGGAAAGCAGGAAATAATTTGAGAACTCGCAAAATTCGCCCCGCAATTGCCAAGCACCCAAAAACCAAAGAGATGGTATTTTTCAATCAACTTCCCTTGCACCACATTTCCTGCTTAGATGCGGCAACCCGCGCTTCTTTGCTCTCTGTTTTTGGAGAAGAGAACCTCCCCCGCAATGTCTATTACGGTGACGGCACTCCTATTGAAGACTCGGTAATGGAAGAAATTCAGGCAGTGTACGCGCAAGCTGCTGTTAGTTTTCCCTGGCAAGCAGGAGACATCTTAATGCTAGATAATATGCTTGCCGCTCACAGTCGCAATCCATTTATCGGTTCGCGAAAAATTGTTGTAGCGATGGGCGAAATGATTCCTGAATCAGAGATTTAATTCCCTCTCATATCATTTCCGGTTACACCGGAATGATGTTGACTGTTGACGGTTGACGGTTGACGCCGTCAACCGTCAACCGTCAACCGTCAACAGTCAACTCGAATTTACTATTCCGATGCTAACGGATTTGATATCATCTCTTCCCGGCAAAGGTAACGAGAATAAAGTAGTGCTTTGAGCAAGAGGAACAATGCAAACAATTAATGGATTTCGGCTTTCACCCCAGCAAAAATATCTGTGGCTGTTGCAGCAAGACAGCCCTGCTTATCGCGTTCAATCTGCTATTTCGATCGAGGGAATTCTTCAAACTGATAACCTAAAGAAAGCTTTAGAAAAAGTTAGCTATCGCCACGAAATTATCCGCACAAGCTTTCAGCGAAAGGCCGGGCTAAAAATTCCTATACAAGTTATTTCCGAACCTAGCTCTGTTTCGTGGAACTGGGTTAACTTGAGTGAAGTGACTCCCCAGGAACAAGAAGCCAAACTTGAAGAGATTTTTCAGCAAGAAAAGAGCGCTTTATTCAACTTAGATCGCAATCCTGTTTGGCACTTGTCTTTAATTACACTTTCATCTGAGAGGCATATTTTACTGGTCAGTTTGCCCGCACTGTGCGCCGATAGTCGCACACTAAAAAATCTGGTTCAAGAAATCAGCCAGTGCTATACCGCCTGCCTTCACGGCGAAGAAATTACCGATGAAGTTGTGCAATACATTCAATTTTCCGAATGGCAAAATGAATTGCTCGAAGATGAGGAAGCGGCGGAGGGCCAAGAATACTGGAGTGGGCATAATTTTTCAGCGCTAGCGAGTTTAAGGTTGCCGTTTGAAAATAGATTAATTAACGCGCCAGCTCAATTTACTCCCCAAGCTTTTGAGGTCAAATTAGAGTTAGCTTTGCTGGTTCAAGTGGAAGCGATCGCCCGCCAGTACAACACCTCACTTTCTACATTCTTGCTCGCTTGCTGGAAAATTTTGCTCTGGCGGCTGATTGGTCAATCAGAGATCACTGTTGGCGTGGCATTCGACGGTCGAAAATACGAAGAACTAGAGCCAGCGCTTGGGCTGTTTGCCAAATTTTTACCGCTGTCGAGCCAACTAACAGAAAACTTTTCCTTCGCGGAAAGCTTGCAGCAAATTCAGCAGGAAGAACGCGAGGCATACAAGTATCAAGAATATTTCTCCCACGAATATCTAGGCAATTGTTCCGGCTTTCCATTTGGTTTCGAGTTTGAGGAACAGATCGAAAAGCATTCGGCTAGTGGCGTATTTTTTTCGATTTACAAGCAGTATGCGTGCTGCGATCGCTTCAAAGTTAAACTCTCTTGCCACCGCCAAAATGACTCGCTCGCGGCTGAGTTTCACTACGATCCTATCTTCCTTGCAGACAACAGTATCCGGTGCTTGGCAGAGCAATTTTACGCCTTGGTGCAAAGTGTAGCCAGTAACCCACAAACCGCGATCGGCCAGCTCGAAATGCTGAGCGATCGCGCCAGAAATCAATTATTAGTAGAATTCAACAGCACCAAAGCAGATTACCTGCTCGATAAGTGCGTTCACCAGCTATTTGAAGAACAAGCAGAGCGATCGCCCAACCGTATAGCTGCTGTTTGTGAAAATCAGCAAATTACCTACAGCGAACTCAACGCCCGCGCTAACCAAATCGCCCATTACTTGCAGCAATTAGGTGTCAAGCCAGAGGTGATTGTCGGCCTTTGCGCCGAAAGGGGGGCAGGCACGGGGGCACAGCCCCTACAGGCGATCGCGGGAATTCTAGGCATCCTCAAAGCAGGTGGCGCATACCTACCGCTCGACCCAGCCATGCCCAAAGAGCGCCTAGCATTGATGTTGCAAAATGCTCAGACTCCAGTGCTATTAACGCAACAGCATCTCATCAAAAATTTGCCGGAAACTCAAGCACATATCGTCTGCTTAGATACAGACATTCCCTCTTTTTCTCCTACTACTTTCGTCTCTGCTTCTGGTGAAAATTTAGCTTACATTATCTATACCTCCGGTTCCACCGGCACCCCCAAAGGAGTCGCCATTGAACACCGACAACTGCTCAATTACCTGCACGGAATTCAGGAAAAATTAAACCTGCCATCAGGTGCCAATTATGCCACCGTTTCTACCTTCGCCGCCGACTTGGGAAACACCGTTATTTTTCCGGCGTTGTGTTCGGGTGGATGCCTGCACATCATCTCTCAAGAACGCGCCACCGATTCACAAGCAATGGGCGCTTATTTTCAGCAACATTCTATCGATTGTCTGAAAATTGTTCCCTCTCACTTAAAAGCTTTGTTGAGCGCTTCTAACCCCGCGCATATCTTGCCGAAAAAGCGATTAATTCTCGGCGGTGAGCCTTTGATGTGGAATTTAATTGAAACAATTCAGAAATACAATCCCGACTGCTCAATATTCAACCATTACGGGCCGACAGAAACAACTGTAGGCGTGCTGACTTATCAGGTGAAAATGCAAGGCGATCGCATTTCCCAGACAGTTCCTTTAGGTCGCCCGCTACCCAACACGCAGATTTATTTGCTCGATTCGCACTTGCAGCCGGTTCCTGTAGGGGTAGCCGGTGAATTATATATTGCTGGGGCGGGATTGGCTCGCGGCTATCTAAACCAACCAGAACTCACAGCAGAAAAATTCATTTGCAAGTCATTGACTCAGGAACCGGAAGCTCGACTTTACAAAACTGGCGATTTGGCTCGCTATTTGCCAGACGGAAATATCGAGTTTATCGATCGCGTCGATCGCCAAGTAAAGCTGCGAGGTTTCCGCATTGAATTAGGGGAAATTGAGGCGGGGCTGTCTCATCATCCCTCTGTACGCGAGGCAGCCGTTTTACTTCAAGAAAATGAACCGGGAAATCAGCGTTTAGTCGCCTATATTGTTTCTCACTCAAAACCCAGCATTCAGGACTCACAACTAATTGAAAGCCTGCGTTCATTCCTCAAAGAAAAGCTGCCCGAATACATGATACCTTCTGCTTTTGTGGTTCTGAAAGCGCTGCCACTGACTCCCAATGGCAAAATAGACCGTCAAGCGCTTCCTGCACCGTCCATAGCCGCCAATTTTACAGATACGTTTGTAGGCCCTCGCACTCCCGGTGAGGAGATTATTGCCGGAATTTGGAGCCAGCTTCTCAACCTTAAAAAGGTAGGAATTCACGACAATTTCTTTGACTTGGGGGGACACTCATTACTGATTACTCAGTTGTTAGCTAAAGTGCGAGAATGTTTTCAGGTGGAATTACCTTTGCGTGTTTTGTTTGAAGCTCCTACTGTAGCTGGTTTAGCTGAAAAGATCGAAATCCAACAAGGGGGCAACACAGCGGGCGATCGCCCCTCGAATTTCGATATTAATGCTGAAGCTATCCTAGACCCAGCCATCCGTCCTGAAACTGCAATTTTTGAGCCGACGGCTGAACCCACTCGCATCTTATTAACGGGAGCAACAGGCTTTCTGGGAGCCTTTTTACTCCGGGAATTGCTGCTGCAAACTCAAGCAGAAATTTATTGCTTGGTACGCTCGGATGATGCTGCATCAGCCAAAAAGCGTATCCAAAGTAGCCTCGAATATTATTCAATTTGGGACGAGCATCTTAGCTACCGAATTATCCCGATTGTAGGGGATTTAGCTCAGCCACTTTTGGGGATTTCAGAGGATAATTTTCGAGAAATGGCAAGCCAAATTGATGTCATTTATCACAATGGCGCGTTTGTCAAGTTCACTTATCCCTATTCGGTTCTCAAGCTTTCTAATGTTCTGGGAACTCAAGAGATTCTGCGATTTGCGAGTCAAATTAAGGTCAAACCCGTGCATTTTGTTTCTACTATATCTGTTTTCTCTTCAGCGGGGGAATCTAGTGTGAAGGTTGTGGGAGAGCAAGACGAACTAACGCCGGGAGAATTTCTCAAAGGCGCTTACCCGCAGAGTAAATGGGTAGCAGAAAAGTTAATTGAAATCGGGCGCGATCGCAAAATTCCTATCAGCATTTACCGACCAGGACGGATTTCAGGACACAGCCAAACGGGTGCTTGCAATTCCAGTGATTCACTGTACCGATTGCTTGCCGGTTGCGTGCAATTAGGATGCGTGCCCGATGCTGATAAGTTGATGAATGTAGCGCCAGTGGACTATGTGAGCCGCGCGATCATTCATCTTTCGAGGCAACAAGAATCGATCGGGAAAAATTTTCACTTAGTTAACCCTCATTCTTTTTACCTAAGTGAACTGGTGGCCTGGATTGGCTCAATGGGTTATCCAATCAAACGAGTTTCTTCTGAGACTTGGCAAGCAGAAATAATCAATCGCGCTGGATATTCTCCCGAAAATGCGCTGTATCCGCTTGTCGGTCTTTTCTCCGAAAAAGTTTCGGAAGCAGAAATGCCTAAATCTGCCACGCTGCAATTCGATTGCCAAAATACGCTAGATGGACTTGCTACCACTGACATCACCTGTCCGCAAGCGGATGCGAACCTGTTTCGCACTTACTTTTCCTATCTCGCCGATTGTGGCTTGATAGGTAGCCGCAATTAAAACCTGTAAGGGCGCAAAGCATTGCGCCCCTACCTGGCTCACTTTCTGGAGAATTCAAAATGAACGAACAATTGCAGCAAAGACACATGAAAGCGCTGATAGAGCGCTACACCGATCGCACAAAGACCTCTAAGAATTTCGCGCAAAAATACCGTCCGGTTCTCGCTGACAATCGGGCTTCTGATGGGTTTCGCCTTCCCGTCAAGGAGATGTTTTATCCCATTGTCGCCTCGCGATCGCTTGGCTCTAAAATGTGGGATGTTGATGGCAACGAATACATCGATATCACAATGGGATTTGGCATCAATCTTTTCGGCCATAATCCGCCCTTTATTAAAGAAGCCCTATTACAGCAACTCGATCGCGGTGTACAAATTGGTGCTCAAGAAGAACTTGCCGGAGAAGTTGCGGAATTAATCTGCGAACTAACGGGAATGGAGCGCGTCGCTTTTTCTAATACCGGCACTGAAGCGGTGATGGCAGCTCTACGATTAGCTAGAGCGGCAACTAAACGCAATAAAATTGCTTTATTTTCTGGTTCTTATCACGGTCATTTTGACGGAACTCTCGCAGTTGTAAAAAAGATAAATGGCGATTTATGCACCATTCCAAAAGCGCCAGGAATTCTCGCTAATTTTATTGAAGATGTTTTAGTTTTGGATTACGGAAGCCCTCATGCCCTGGAAATTATCAAAGCTCATCAGCACGAATTAGCGGCGGTTCTCGTGGAGCCGGTGCAAAGCCGCCGTCTCGATTTGCAACCTAAAGAATTTCTCCACCAACTCAGACAATTAACAAAAGAATCAGAAATTGCGCTGATTTTTGATGAAATGGTCACTGGTTTCCGAATTCATCAAGGTGGCGCGCAGGCGTGGTTTGGCATTGAGGCAGATATTGCAACTTACGGTAAAATTGTCGGGGGCGGTATGCCCATTGGAATTATCGCTGGAAAAGCTGCTTATATGGATAAAATTGACGGCGGTTTGTGGAACTACGGCGATGATTCCTACCCCCAGGTAAAAACAACAATTTTTGCCGGCACTTTTTGCAAGCACCCACTTGCTCTGGCCGCTGCGCGTTCCGTGCTGCGCTATCTTAAAAGTCAAGGCCCAGCCCTTCAGCAGCAGTTGAATCAGCGAACTTCGCAGCTAGTTGAAACCCTGAATGCTTATTTCAAAGAAAATGAAGTCTCTGTCTGGCTTGTAAATTTCGGCTCGCAATTTCGCGCTGTTGCCTCGGTTGAGATAGATCCGCTACTTTTTCACTTACTCGAAAAGCGTATTTTCATATCTGAAGGTCGTAGCTGCTTTCTCTCCACCGCTCACACTAATGAAGACATCGATCGCATTATTCAGGCGGTTAAAGAGAGTATTCAAGAAATGCGCGAAGGAGGCTTTTTCCCGGTTTCTTTTCACCCCCAAGCAGAAGTTTTTTCAATCGCCAGCAAGTAAAACCCGCTAGTAAATTATTAAAGGGTTACACAGCACGCGATCGCACCCATTACTTACTATTCAGACTGCGAGCCTTTGGCTTGGTTCTACAACGAAGTTTGGGGCGAAGAACTTAGCAAGCTGGCACTTCACCTTCTGGAACAATTGCTGCTGGCATATCTTTGCCGCTTGCGATCGCAAAGCTTCAAAAAAGCCGACCCAAGCTGAAACGGAACTTCCCCGCTTTTGGGGGCGTTCGGGAGGCTGTATTTCTTCAGAGGGCGACAACGAGGCTAAAGTGCTTGCCCGCATTCGCTTTATGGCTCTCAAGCCCTTCTGATAAAATGACTTTTTATTGCGAACTAAACTCTGTATGGACTCTACCCACTCCTGACAAGAGTCAACAGCGATTAGCCAATTGTTATCATACAAACCAACCCAAAAGTTGCTAGATCTTCTTCTAGTTTTACCTATCTCTTGAATCCGACCAACATATTTCTTTTGTCCCTGAAAATTGGTTTTTTTTCCCTGTAACCAGGCTCCAGTCATAGCTAAAGCAATTAAAATCATGGTTGGCAATCAAGTGATCGGGTAATCCTTGACAACCCTCCAGATTATATCCTCCTGTTTTACAGTCTTTAAACATTGCTTCGATGCCGTAACGTTGACCGTAAACTCCGAGATCGCTTTTCAAATCTGGGTTCTTCGTTACTTACTATGCTAAATCAATAGTTAAAGCAGTAAAATCAATTGAACAAATATGTCAAAATGCCAATCAAGTCCTTGTCAGGCTTGACATTTAAGCTATAGCCTTTATCGGTAACATGAGGTGCTCATAGGGCATAGGGCATAGGGCATAAGGCATAGGGCATAGGACTCGCCCCCATACCTCACAACGCTTGAGAAGCGCTATATTAACTCTAAAAAGCTTCTGGCTTGACAGAAACAGTAGGAATAGGTAGGTATGGCTAGCATAACAAATATTTTTCGAGGATATGAGGTTAACGAGCAAATATACGCAGGTAATCGAACTCTAGTATATCGTGGCCGTCGGTCTTCCGATCGGCAGCCCGTAGTGATCAAACTGCTGCGAAATGACTTTCCCCGCTTCCACGAACTGGTTCACTTCCGCAATCAGTTTGTCATTACTAAAAACTTAGAGATCCCCGGCACTGTCAAGGCATACAGCCTGGAGACTTACCAGAACCACTATGCTCTAGTGATGGAAGACTTTGGCGGAATTTCCTTAAGTAGCTACCTCGCTAGTCTGGTGTTCGCCAGCAAGGAACCTCTGGAAGGGTTGCCCATTAACGAGTTTCTTCCCATTGCCATTCAAATTGCCAACTCGCTCGATGGACTTTATCGCCACCACATCATCCATAAGGATCTCAAACCCGCCAACATTCTAATTAACCCTGTCAGCAAACAAGTTAAGCTGATTGACTTCAGCATCGCTTCCCTGTTGCCGCGCCAAACCCAAGAAATTCAAAATCCCAACCTCCTCGAAGGCACTTTACCTTACATATCTCCCGAACAAACTGGGCGAATGAACAGAGGCATTGATTACCGCACAGATTTCTACTCTCTGGGAGTTACATTCTACGAACTGCTGACGAGACAGTTGCCTTTCCAAAGCGAAGATCCGATAGAGTTAGTACACTGTCACCTTGCCAAGCAGCCTATCTCAGTTCATCACCTCAACAATAAAGTTCCATTGGTGCTATCTGAAATTGTTAGCAAACTGATGGCGAAGAATGCTGAAGATAGGTATCAAAGTGCTCTAGGACTCAAGTTTGATTTGGAAACTTGTTTATTCCAGTGGCAAGAGACAGGAGCGCTGACTAACTTTAAAATAGGGGAGCGAGATTTGTGCGATCGCTTCAGCATTCCAGAAAAATTATATGGTAGAGAGATCGAAGTATTCTCCCTACTGACAGCCTTCGATCGCGTGAGTGCAGGAAGCGCCGAAATGATTCTGGTGGCTGGCTTTTCAGGCATTGGCAAAACCGCCGTCGTCAACGAAGTTCACAAACCGATTGTTGCAGCTAGAGGCTACTTCATTAAAGGTAAATTCGACCAATTTGGGCGCAGCCAACCCTTCTCAGCTTTTGTACAAGCTTTTCGCGATTTAATGAAGCAATTGCTGAGCGAAACAGATGCTAAAGTTGAAGAGTGGAAGACTCAAATCCTGGTAGCATTGGGCGAGAATGCTCAGGTAATTGTTGAGGTAATTCCTGAACTAGAACGGATTATCGGAGAGCAACCACCCGCGCCAGAACTTTCGGGCAGTGCTGCCCAAAATCGCTTCAATCGCTTATTAGAGAAGTTCATTAAACTCTTCACAACCAAAGAACATCCCCTCGTCATTTTCTTAGATGACTTGCAATGGGCAGACTCAGCCTCATTAAAGTTGATTCAACTTTTGACGAGCGATCGCGATCGGCGGTATCTCTTGTTAATTGGAGCGTATCGAGATAACGAAGTCAGTCCCGTACACCCTTTGGTGCTGACATTATCCGACATTCAACAAACCGGAGCCACTGTCAACACCATTACCCTCGCGCCGCTCGATCGCTCGGAGTTGAATTGTCTGATTGCCGATACCTTAGCTTGTTCTACAACATTGGCTCTGCCCTTAACAGAACTGGTCGATCAAAAAACCCAAGGCAATCCATTTTTCAGCACGCAATTTCTCAAATCTTTGCATGAAGATGGGCTAATTATCTTTAATTTTGAGGAGCGGTATTGGCAGTGCGATATCGCGACAGTGCGAACCTTAGCCCTGACCGATGATGTTGTCGAGTTCATGGCGATTCAATTGCAAAAGTTGCCAATCCAGACGCAAGAAGTTTTAAAGTTAGCTGCCTGTATTGGCAACGAATTCGATATAGCAACGCTGGCGGTAGTGTGTGAAAAATATTCTTCAGATACGGCAGCCAACTTGTGGCCAGCTTTGCAAGCAGGGTTGATTCTCCCACTGACTGAAGTTTATAAGTTTTTTACTTCAGACGAGTTTGAATTCAGAAATCAGGATTTAGAAGGAGAAAGCAATACTTCTGACTCGTGGTTCCAGACTCCCGACTCCTGTTATTACAAATTTCTGCACGATCGCGTACAGCAAGCAGCTTACGTTTTGATTCCCGAATCCCAGAAACAATCCACTCACCTCAATATTGGTCAACTTTTGTTGATTAATACTCCAACAACAGAAAGAGAAGAGAAAATTTTTAATATAGTCAACCAGTTGAATTATGGTGTTGATTTAATTACCGAGCCAACAGAGCGTTACCAACTGGCTGAGTTGAATTTAATCGCTGGACGCAAGGCGAAGAGTTCTACTGCTTATGCTGCGGCACGCAAATATTTAAGTTTTGGCAGGCAAATCCTAGCTTCCGATAGTTGGCATACTCACTATGAAACAGCTCTCGAACTGCACGTATTAGGGGCAGAAACTGCATACCTGAGCTATGATTTTCAGGACATGGAGGAATTAGCAGCTTTAGTCCTCCACAATGCCAGAACGCTGCTGGATAAGGTGAAAGTTTATGAAATCGAGCTTTCTGCTTGTACGGCGCAAGTCAAACCTAAACAAGCCGTTGAAATGGGGTTAGCAGTTCTCAAACTCTTGGGAATCTGCTTTCCAGAAAATCCAACTCCGGCAGATATTCAGCAGGGACTAGAACAAACCGCGTCACTTTTTGCGGGTAAAAAAATTGCGGAATTTATTGATTTGCCAGAAATGGAAAATCTCCAAAAACAAGCAGCATTGCGAATTTTATCAGGTTTAGTTTCTCCTGCCTACATCACGGCTCCACTTCTCCTGCCACTGGTTATTGTCGAAATGGTTAATTTGTCGGTTAGTTATGGGAATGCTCCCTTATCTGCTTTTGCTTACGGCTTGTATGGATTGGTATTAAGCGGGGTACTTCAAGACATTGAAACAGGGTTTGAATTTGGAAAATTAGCGTTAAATATTGTTGATTTATTTAATGCTAATTATCTCAAAACTAAAGTATATTATACAGTCGGCGTTCACATCATACATGGTAAACATCATGTTAAAGAAACCATCCCTCTTTTAAAAGAGGGTTACGCCAGAGGACTGGAAACAGGAGAGCTAGAATTAGGATATTCTGCCAAAGAAATCTCTCAATATTCATATTTAATCGGTCGGGAAATTGCGGGACTCGAACAGGAGGTGGCGACTTACTGCAATGCGCTGGTTCAATTTAAACAAGAAGCAGCGTTAAATTATACTAAAATCGTTCATCAGGCTTTATTAAATCTGCTGGGGCGATCGGAAAATCCCTGTCAATTTGTGGGAGATGCCTACAATGAAGAAACAATGCTCCCATTTCACATCCAAGCAAACGATCGCAACGGACTCCACTATTTTTACTTCCATAAATTGCTTGTGTGTTACCTGTTTGGAGAAACCGAGCAAGCTTTAGAAAATGCTCGGCAAGCCGAACAGTATTTAGACGCGGTGACGGGTATGCTCAATGTGCCGATGTTCTATTTTTATGACTCTCTAGCACGGCTGGGAGTTTGTACCGAGGTGGGTTCATCGGAAGAGAAACAAGAACATCTGCAAAAAGTGAAAAGCAACCAGGAAACCCTTCATAAATGGGCACATCACGCCCCCATGAATTTCTCGCACAAATGTTATCTAGTGGAAGCCGAACTGTTCCGAGTGCTGGGTGAATATGTGCAGGCGATGCAGAGTTACGATCGCGCCATTTTTCTTGCTAAAGAAAACGATTATCTCAACGAAGAAGCTCTGGCGAATGAATTGGCTGCTAAATTCTACCTGGCATGGGGGAAAGAAAAAGTTGCCCAGGTATATCTAATAGATGCTTACTATGCTTATGCTCGTTGGGGAGCGAAAGCAAAAATCGACGATCTAGAACAACGCTATCCCGAAATTCTGGCTCCTATCTTCAAACAGGAAAATGCTCGTTCATTCGAGGCAGGTAGTACCTCCAAGGAGACTTCCTTGATTTCTAGTCATCGCCAAACAATTGCTGGAAGTACGAGTACCACAGTAATAGATTTACCAACTGTTATCAAAGCTTATCAAGCTTTGTCTAGCGAAATTAAGCTGGAACAATTGCTCACTACCCTGATGCAAGTAGCGATTCAGAATGCAGGCGCTCAAACAGGAGTATTGATTTTGAAAGAAGAGGACAACTGGAAAATCGCCGTCCACTGTAGCGATAGCCAAGGCTGTATTCTGCAAGAAACTATTGGTATCGAGGAGAGCCAATCTATTCCCCAGACTGTGATTAATTACGTCAAACGCACCCATAAAACCCTAGTTTTCGATGATGTCAAGACTGAATTAATATTTACTTCTGACCCCTATATCAAGCAGCACCAACCTAAGAGCATTCTATGTACTCCGATTATCCATCAAGGCAAAATGATGGCAATTCTGTATTTGGAAAATAATCTGACGACAGGGGCATTCACTGGCGATCGCGTCGCCCTCCTCAATATCCTCTGCTCCCAAGCTGCCATCTCGCTGGAAAACGCCCGCTTATATCAGCAATCTCAAGAGCTTTATCAACAATCTCAAAATTATTCCCAAAAACTAGAGCAGTCTATCCAGGATCTCAAACAGATGCAACTGCAATTGGTGCAGGGTGAGAAAATGTCGGCTCTGGGAAATTTAGTCGCAGGGGTAGCCCACGAAATTAACAATCCCGTAGGCTTTATCGCCGGCAACTTGCAACCGGCTATAGAATACGTGGGGGATTTATTCAACTTGATTGATTTGTATCAAGAAAAATTTCCCAATCCGGGAGTGGAAATTGAAGCAGAAATTGAGGATATGGACTTGGAGTATTTGCGAGAAGATTTGCCGAAATTGATTGGCTCGATGAAGGAAGGAGTCGAGCGCATTCGCAATATCAGTACGAGTTTGAGAACGTTTTCGAGGGCTGATAGCGATCGACCAGTTTCTTTCAATATTCACGATGGACTCGAAAGCACTCTGCTAATTCTCAAGCACCGTTTAAAAGCCAGCGAGTTCCGCCCTGCCATTGAAGTTGTGAAAGACTATGGTAACTTACCCCTCGTAAAATGCTTTCCCGGCCAGTTAAACCAGGTATTTATGAATGTGCTGGCTAATGCCATTGACGCTCTGGAGGAGTCAAATAAGGGGCGGAGTTTTAGTGAAATTAAGGCCCTACCTAATCGAATCACGATTCAAACTGCTTTGAGCGAAGACAACAATCAGGTTTTGATTCGCATTAAGGATAATGGAGTGGGGATGTCAGCCGAAGTCAAGGAAAACATCTTTAACCACTTATTTACAACCAAGCCTGTGGGTCAAGGCACCGGATTAGGATTGTCGATCGCCCATCAAATTGTTGTGGAAAAACATGGAGGTACGTTACTCGTGAATTCTTCTTTGGGGCAGGGTTCGGAGTTTGTGATTTCTATTCCGGCGTGAGCAGTTTGTAGTAGGGCTTGAGGGCAATTAGTGCCGTTGAGTAAGAATAAAGATAGGGAGATTCCGGGTTTCTAGATACCCATGTGTTTAGAAGTGAAATTGTGAGTTGTAAGCTGTGAAACGTAATTTTTTCTATTGGCGTCTAATATTGTCAGTCTCGATTTTACCCGTACTGGCGATCGCCCCGTCTTTAGTGGGGACTCAACCCGCAAGAGCACAACAGGGTGAGAAGGCTGGGCTAATTCATGGTTGGAGAGCCCGCCAGGGAATGAATTCCCTGGCTGATAGCGAAAGTCGGTTAAAACCGACTGAAATATTGACATATAGTCCTCTTGAGAGGACTTCAGCTATGAGACAGGGAATTCCTTCCCTGTCGGAATATAGGTTTTTGGCTCAATCTGTACCGCCCTCTTCGATAATTAGACAAGGCAGCCAAGTTTCTCTAAACGGCCGCATTCTCCCCCTAAGTTGGACTCAGCAGCCGGCAAACAGCACTTCTGCGAATTTCCGAACTTGGATTGCTGACGTTGGATTGATGCAAAGTGCGGGAGTGGATTTGCTTAGCAGCGCCGACAGTGCCAAACAACCGGTGCAGTGGTTTTCGGTATCTTTAACCGGCGCTCAAAGTGTAGCAGCGCGGGCAACAGGCCCGTATCGTTACTTAGATGTTACCGATTTTGCTAGACTTGCGGGCTGGGAGATATCTGCTGATGGGAATATTCTAAAAATTACTTCTCCAACTGCAAGTGTTACCGGAATTCGGCAAGCAGAAATAGAATCGGGCGATCGCATTGTAGTAGATATCGATCGGCCCGCCCCTTGGCAAGTCAACTTTGTCAATAAACCCATCCCGTCGCCGACACCCACACCCAACCCCCCGGACGACCCCACAAAGCCCGCTATCCCACCGAGAACCCCCGCAGCGCCAAACCTCGAAACACCAGACGACCCGACCAAACCAGCCCTCCCGCTGCAAATAACGCCCGCAGCGCCGATCGCCGGTCAAGAATGGTCGATCGCGATCGATGCTAAAGTCGATCGCAATGCGGTCGATCGCACTTTCTCAACCAGCAAACAATTGCTATCACTAAAAGTCGAACCTGCTGGCGCTCAAACCAAAGTCAAAGTAACGATTCCTTTAGGTTGGCGGCCGCAAGTTTTTAGCCTGGGAAATCCCAATCGATTAGTTATCGACATTCGGCCAGATTCGTTAGTAGAAAAAAACATTGTTTGGGCGCCCGGTGTGCAGTGGCGGCAGCAGTATCAGAATTTAGGAACTGATCGTTTTCCAGTAGTTTGGTTAGAAGTTAATCCCCGTCAATCCGGTGTAAAAATTCGACCGCTTCTCAGCAATCCGCCTGTCGATCAAGGCACTGCGCCTTTATTGCAAACAGCAGAAGTGTCGGGTGCGGCTGCGGCGATTAATGCAGGTTTTTTCAATCGAATTAATCGCTTAGCTTTAGGGGCAATTCGGCGCGACAATAAATGGCTTTCCGGGCCGATATTGAACCGGGGGGCGATCGCGTGGAACGATCGGGGCGAATTTGCGATCGATCGTTTAACTTTGCAAGAAAGTGTGATCACTCCGGCAAATCAATTTTTGCCAGTTTCTCATCTCAATAGTGCCTACGTACAACCGGGAATCGCTCGCTACAATCCTGATTGGGGAACAACTTATACTCCGTTGTCTGGCAATGAAATAGTTGTGACAGTTGCGGGCGATAGAGTAGTCAGCCAATCCCCCGGAGGTGCGGTGGGAACAACAAGTTTTCCCATTCCAGCTAACGGTTATATTTTGGCTTTGCGTGCCGATTTGTTCCCTGCATCTGAACTCTCCATAGGCACTTTATTGCGTTTAGAAACTAACACTTTTCCTGCTGATTTCAACCGTTTTCCGTACATTCTCGGCGGCGGGCCGGTGTTGGTACAAAACAGTCAAGTTGTGTTGGATGCGAAGGCGGAAGGGTTTAGCGATGCCTATGTTAGACAGACAGCAATTAGAAGTGCGATCGGGCGAAATGCTGCGGGGAATTTGTTAATTGTAGCGGTGCACAATCGCGCGGGCGGGGCGGGGCCAAATTTCGCAGAACTGGCGCAGATATTGCAGCAAATGGGTGCTGTGGAGGCTTTAAATTTGGATGGGGGAAGTTCGACGAGTTTGTATTTGGGAGGTAGTTTGCTCGATCGACCTCCGTCAACTGCTGCGAGAGTTCATAATGCGATCGGTATTTTCATTCAACCATAAACCGTCACCTTAAATTGTAGGGTGCCCCGGCGTGCGTTATCTTCTCAAAAATCGAGAATCTCCGCACCGGGGCACCTTACAAACTCTTGTCCTCCCCTTATTAAGGGGCGCTAGGGGCGATCGAAAAGACTGTACAAGGAAGAAAAAACTCAACAAACTCCCCCCGTCTCAGCTATAATCAAAACCATCATCCCCTCCTCACCACCAACCATGAGGCACTGGTCCCCCGGACAACAACTCCACAACGGCAAATACATCATCGAAGAAATCCTCGGTGGTGGCGGATTCGGCGTTACCTACCGCGCCCAAAACCCCAAAGAAAATAAAACAGTCGCCATCAAAACCCTAAATGCAAACGTTCAAGGTAAGCCAAACTTTCGCGAATACCAAACCAAATTTGTCAACGAAGCTTTATCTTTAGCCCGGTGCAGCCATCCCCACGTTGTCCAAGTTTACGAAGTGTTTCCCGAAATGGTGGGAAATATCGAATTGTGGTGCATGGTGATGGAATTAATCGACGGAATTGACTTAGCTGAATATCTCGAAGATAACGGCATTTTGTCCGAAACAAAAGCTTTGCCAATTATTCAACAAGTGGGAAGTGCGCTGAGTTTTGTTCACCAGCAAGGATTTACTCACCTCGATGTTAAACCGCAAAATATTATGTTAAGAACCCCCCCCAGCCCCCCCTTGGTAAGGGGGGGAGTAAGAGAAAATCCCCTCTTCTCTTCTTCGCCCCTTAGTAAGGGGGGCGAAATTTCTTCTCCCCCCCTTAGTAAGGGGGGCCAGGGGGGTGCAGTTTTGATTGATTTTGGCTTAGCGCGACAGGTGACAGCACCGGGGAAATTGAGGACAAATAGCAATTCCGGGACTGAGTGTTACGCACCCATTGAATTATTAGAAAAACGCGCCGAACTTGGTGCTTATACTGATGTTTATTCCCTAGCAGCAACGCTTTATGTCATGTTGACTGGTGAGTTGCCGTTTCCGTCGCAATTCAGAAAGCAAAATATTCCTTTAACTCCGCCGAAGCAACACAATTCTAAGATAAGCGACAGGGTGAATGCGGCGATTGTGAAAGGGATGGAATTGGAACCGCAAAATCGCCCGCAGTCGGTGCAGAAATGGTTGGATTTGCTGATACCGAAACCAGTGGCTGCTGAGACTACGCGAGTGATTTCAGCCGTGGGGATGGATTATACAAATTTGCAGAATTTATTGGCGGCTAAAAAGTGGCGAGAAGCCGATGAGGAAACGGCGAGAGTTATGTTGAAGGTGGCGGGTAGAGAGAAAGAAGGAGGGCTGAATACAGAAAGTATTGATAATTTTCCCTGCGAGGACTTGCGTACCATTGACCAACTTTGGGTAAAATACAGCAATGGGCGCTTCGGCTTTAGCGTGCAGAAGCGCATTTATAAAAGTCTGGGGGGAACTAGGAGTATGATAGTGAGGTTTGGGAAAAGTTTGGCGATCGGGTAGGGTGGAGAAAAAATAACAAATGGCTGTACCACAAAGACCTCACTTTTTCATAGAAAGCGCCAGAAGCTCACCTCCCACTTCGGAGTGGATGGGTGGGGTGGCGGTTGGGGGTGGGGTGGGTGGTTCTCTTCTCTCGCGTGGAGACTTGTAGACTTTAACATCTAAGCGTTTCAGGATTTCATAAAGATTTATAACAAAGCCCAAAACCACGAAGCCAATCCTAGTCTAGGTTTCCGACGGGGTTGTCGGGACATAATGAGCAAATAATCAAAGTAAAATCAATCTCAGAAACCGGGTTTCTGCGATCATTTATGTATCATCACCCAGATTCAGGAAGAAACCCGGTTTCTGCCTCCCCACCAACAGCCTCCAAACTCCATAATTTAGAAACAAAATTTGTAGTTTGCATCAACAACAAAGACTAAGCAACCAACAATAAAACTCAAATAACTCTTACTCCCCCCCTTAGCAAGGGGGGGCTGGGGGGGGGTAAAAATCTAAACAACAAACGAACAAACTAAAAAAACGCTCTTACTCCCCCCCTTAGCAAGGGGGGGCTGGGGGGGGTAAAAATCTAAACAACAAACGAACAAACTAAAAAAACGCTCTTACTCCCCCCTTACCAAGGGGGGGCTGGGGGGTAAAAATCTAAACAACAAACGAACAAACTAAAAAAATGCTCTTACTCCCCCCCTTACCAAGGGGGGGCTGGGGGGGTAAAAATCCTATATAACAATGACAAAACTCTACAACAGAACCTCAGAAAAATTCAAGCGGCAGAAGCTTCGCAGAGAAATGACGGAAGCTGAAAAGGAACTATGGAAACGGATCAGAAACAGACAGCTTGAGAATTGTAAATTTCGCAGACAATACAGTGTAGCAGCATTTGCGATCGACTTTTATTCACCGGAAATCAAGTTAGCACTAGAAGTTGATGGTGACAGCCATTTTGTGGATGGCGCTGTAGAATATGATGCAGAAAGGCAAGAGTTTATTGAAGCGGCAAGGATTAATTTTTTGAGGTTTACTAATGAGGATGTTTATCATAATTTGGATGGGGTTTTAGAGGTTATTGTAGAGGGGATTAAATCGTTGAGAACATCGGGTGTTTTACCCCCCCCAGCCCCCCCTTGCTAAGGGGGGGAGTTAGAGTTAATTCCTTGCTAAGGGGGGGAGTTAGAGTTAATTCCTTGCTAAGGAGGGGAGTAAGAGTTAGGAGGGTAGATTAGATTCAATCGTTGAGAACATCGGGTGTTTTACCCCCCCCAGCCCCCCCTTGCTAAGGGGGGGAGTAAGAGCAGGGCAAACGCATCTAAATTGCCGGGAGAATAGTAGTAGTGTTTTGAGGAATAGCCACCGCTATCGGCAGTCAAATCTCTTTTCAATAAACTACAGCTATCGATAATAGTCGCAACAAGCACGGTAAAATTCCCGCTTGTTGACATGATGCGTTTGCCCTGGGAGTAAGAGTTAGCGCCTTGCTAAGGGGGGGAGTTAGAGTTAATTCCTTGCTAAGGGTGGGAGTAAGAGTTAGGAGGGTAGATTAGATTAAATCGTTTAAAACATCCACTCTTTTACCCCCCCCCAGCCCCCCCTTGCTAAGGGGGGGAGTAAGAGTTAGCCTCTTGTTAAGGGGGAGAGTAAGAGTTTCGATAGTCCAAAATCCCAAATACGAAATCGATATGAGCTCAAAAGTTAGCCTCACCATCACTTCCGGGAATCTCAAAGGCCGAGAATTTACCTTTGACACCCGCACAACTTGCATTATTGGCCGCGCCAAAGATTGCTATCCTAAGATTCCCGACGACGAAAAACACCGCACGATTTCTCGCTATCACTGCTTGCTGGATATCAATCCTCCCGATATCCGGGTGCGCGATTTCGGTAGCAAAAATGGCACTTTTGTTAACGGCGAAAAAATCGGTCAGCGAGAAGCTCATCAAACTCCCGAAGAAGCTGCTCAGATTCAATTCCCAGAATACGACTTGCAAGGGGGAGATGAATTTACACTCAGCGATACTTCTTTTCGAGTTGGCGTTGCCCTTGACCCGGAAATTGTCAAAACTCTCCAACACCAAACACCCCCTGTCATTCCCTCAAATCAAGCGAATATGTGGGAAATGCTGAAAGCTTTTCTGTTGAAAGCGGTGGCGAATGAAAGCAATATTGGAGTTCTCGGCGATTACGTTTTGCTCAAAGAATTGGGTAGGGGAGGTTTTAGTTTAGTTTATTTGGCGCGCCACAAAACAACTAACGAACAAGTTGCGCTGAAAGTGATGCTGCCAAAAGTAGCGGCAAATCAGCGGGCTGTTAATTGGTTTTTGCGGGAAGTTGAAAATATGAAAGTTTTAAAACATCCCAATGTGGTAGGATTAAAAGAGTTTGGTTATGCTGATGAAACTTTCTTTTTCACGATGGAATACTGCGACGGTGGCAGTGTTGTGGATTTGATGGAAAAACGCGGTTTCAGCACTTTGCCGATTGGTGAGGCTGTGGCTATTATTTTGCAAGTTTTAGATGGTTTGACTTACACCCATAATGCAGAAATTCCCAATGTCAGATTGGCTGATGGTAGTTTTGCAAAAGGACGGGGTTTGATTCACCGGGATTTGAAACCGGGGAATATTTTTCTGGCGAATGTGGGTGGGAAACAAGTTGCCAAAATTGGGGATTATGGGTTAGCAAAGGCTTTTGACCAAGCTGGATTGAGCGGCCAAACGATGACTGGTAATGTTGTGGGTACGCCGTATTTTATGCCGCGACAGCAAGTGATTGATTATAAGTACGCGCAACCGGATGTTGATGTTTGGGCGGCGGCGGCTTGTTTGTATGTGATGATAACGGGATATTCCCCGCGCAATTTGCAGGGTCAAGACCCGTTTTTGGCGGTGTTGCAAACTGATGCTGTGCGTGTTCGCGATCGCACTTCTGCGATTCCTCAACCGCTAGCCACCGTTATCGATCGCGCTTTAATTGACAATCCTGATATTTATTATAAAAGTGCAGCGGAATTTAAACAAGCCCTATTCAATAGTATATCATAATTGATTTCATATTGATACTGTAACTTTTTTATTGCAAGAGGTAGATTTAGATTTACAGTTGGGTGGGGGCGGGTTTATGAGATTATTGGTCTTAGGCTGAGATTTTGGGTAAAACCCGCCCCTACAGAATGTTGTTATCATTGTGGATTGGGCTCTCGCATTCGGAGCTAAAACTCTTGGGTTAGCCTCAAAATCTTTCGCCCGAATGCGAGAGGCCCTAGAATCTTCACACAACTTAATCTGCCATCACAGACAACACATATTCTCCTTGATTTACTGACTGATTGGTCGAAACATCAAAAATGAAAACATCCGACTCAGCACAAACATCAACCAAACTCGGAAATTCCCCATTCTTATTAAAGCTGAGAATTTGATAAAGCCGATCGCCCTTTTTGACATAACTCCCCAATTGCACTCGATTTTGTATCATCCCGCCCGCCGGCGCGTAGTATTTGAACACGGAATTCTTGGGAGTGAAAATAACTTGATGATTCGCAGTTTCCGGGAGAGGAAATCCATCTATTTTCAATAAGCCCTTACTGGCTAAGTAATTTTTGATGCCCCGCAAGCCCTTCGCCACTGAATCGGGATTCATTTCCATCCCCGAACCTAATTCTAAAGTCCAAGCTTCCACGTCAAATTTGAGTGCACTTCCCAACTGGGTCAAAATCTTCTCCAAAGCCAGCCAAGGCTTGAGAAACGCCTCGTCAAAAGCATCGCCGTCGTACTCGTTCATCAAGATTGCCCGATCGAGCAAAAAAGCTTTTGCACTCTCCTCGCGGGAATTAAAACAGTAAAGGTAATCTAAACTTTGATTCGTAGAACTGTGCAAGTCCAGCAAATAGTCAGCATCCAAACACAAAGATTGTAGTTGATATCGGTAAAGTTCGCTGTAGGGGCGGCAACTAGGAGCATTAATTTTTTCCAACTCTTTGGCAAAACTCAAAGCAATCGCTTTTCTGTAATTAACTTTGACAGTATCGGCATCGAGATGGATGTGAGACTTAGCAAAACCGAGAATATCTTCCCCTTGTTTTTCAAAATCCCAGAAAATCCGGTTCCAATTTACCCCATCATAAAGATTGTAGCGACCAGGCGAAAAATGGTGCGATCGCTGACTGACACCCACAGGATTACAAACAGGAACTAGCCAAATTTCCCCGCTTAACTGACTGCTGTCCAAAGACATTAAAAACTCAATTAATTGGTAAATCACAGCATTACCGCTAATCTCAGCGCCGTGGAGGTTAGATTGGAGATAAGCTTTTTTGCCGGGAATCGCACCTTGGAACTGATAGACTTGCAGTGAAAGCCGATCGCCCGAAGCAAGCTGCACCACAGGAATAGTCGAAATAACAGGAATCATAGAGAAGGAAGAAGGAAGAGGGAAGAAGGAAGAAGGAAGAGGGAAGAGGGAAGAGGGAAGAAGGCAAAAATTTCTTCTGTCAACTGCCAACTGCCAACTGCCAACAGACTTATTCCTTCATAGCCGATTTGGTGGCGAAGGTTTAAAATCAGTACAGTCCTCTGCTGATTTGCTTGTAGCAAGATTTCAGCATACTTACCCTGCAACCTTATAATAATCCTTGTGCCAGACACTGCCCAGAACCGCCCAGAGCTGGATCTGAAGACCATATTTCCATTCGAGCTAGATAACTTTCAGAGAGAGGCGATCGCCGCCCTCGATGCAGGTAAATCGGTTGTCGTGTGCGCTCCCACAGGCTCCGGGAAAACGTTAATCGGGGAATACGCCATCCATCAAGCACTCTCCAGAGGGCGGCGCGTCTTCTACACCACTCCTCTCAAAGCTTTGTCTAACCAAAAGCTGCGCGACTTCCGCAGTCAATTTGGAGACGACAGCGTAGGTTTGTTGACTGGCGACATCTCCGTCAATCGAGATGCGCCGATTTTGGTGATGACTACCGAAATATTTCGGAATATGCTCTACGGTACGCCGATCGGAGAAGTCGGTACTTCCCTCACCGGAGTCGAAACCGTGGTGCTCGACGAATGTCACTACATGAACGATCGCCAGCGTGGTACCGTCTGGGAAGAATCCATCATCTACTGTTCGAGCGAAATTCAACTACTCGCCCTCTCAGCAACCGTTGCCAATAGCGAGCAACTCACAGACTGGATTAACAAAGTCCACGGGCCCACAGAGCTCGTCTACTCAGACTTTCGGCCAGTGCCGCTGCAATTCCACTTCGCCAACCAAAAAGGGATATTTCCCCTGCTAGACGAGACCGGCAAAAGAGCCAATGTCCGGTTAGTCCCCAAAAAGAAGCAGCAAAAAGTAGAAAGAGGCAGCATCCCCACTCCGAGTTTGACCGATGTTTTGGCCCGGTTGGATGATCGAGATATGCTACCAGCAATTTACTTCATCTTCAGCCGTCGCGGGTGCGACCAAGCAGTCGCAGAAGTCGGCAATTTCTCCCTGGTTAACGAAGCCGAAACAGCCGAACTCAAACGCATCATTGACGATTTTTTACAGCGAAACCCAGAAGCAGAACGCTTCGGTCAAAAAGAAGCACTTTTAAAAGGCATCGCCGCCCACCACGCAGGCATTTTGCCCGCTTGGAAAGGTTTAGTAGAAGAACTCTTTGGCAGAGGTTTGATTAAAGTCGTATTTGCCACCGAAACCCTAGCAGCCGGGATTAATATGCCCGCGCGCACCACAGTTATTTCCACCCTGTCCAAGCGCACGGACAAGGGACACCGACTGCTAAACGCTTCAGAATTCCTGCAAATGGCCGGTCGGGCGGGTCGGCGGGGCATGGACAAGCTGGGGCACGTCGTCGCAGTTCAGACGCGCTTTGAAGGCGCCAAAGAAGCCTCTTATTTGGCAACAGCCAAAGCCGACCCCCTCGCCAGTCAGTTTACGCCCAGCTACGGCATGGTGCTGAATTTGCTGCAAACTCACACTCTCGATGAAGCTCAAGAGTTGGTAGAGCGGAGTTTCGGTCAATACCTGTCTACCTTGTACTTGCAGCCACAGCAAGAAGAATTAGACCGGCTGCAAACAGAATTGGCGGTGCTTGAACAGTCCCTGGCGGCCGGAGGAAATGTCTCCACCCTGGAAAAAGAGCTCGCCCATTACGAAAAATTGCAGGCAAGACTCAAAGAAGACAAACGTTTGCTCAAAATTCTCTTGCAGCAAGCTGAAGAAGCCAGATTTAAGGAGATGTCCGTAGCTGTGGCTTTTGCAGTGCTCGGCACGGTTCTGAGTCTCAAAGGTAAGCACGTTCCGACAGCCAAACGATCGCACACAACTCCTGTACCCGCCGTATTGGTTGCCAAAATCGCAGGTTCTGGCCAAGCACCAAATTTGGTGTGCTTGGGCAAAGATAACCGTTGGTATGTCGTCGCCATTAGCGATGTCGCTACCCTGCACGCCGAATTACCCCGCTTGAGCGTTGCAGATACCTTGAACCCGCCGCCGGAAATGCCCCTGAGACTCGGCCAGTGCCGCTTGGGAACTGAAGAAACTGCTTCAATTGCTGCATCGATCCCAGAATTGCCCGCACCGGAACCGAGCCCAGAGGCGATCGAGCAACAGCAGAAAATCGCAGCCGTAGAAGCTAAGCTAGAAATTCACCCGGTTCTAGAATGGGGCAATCCCGGTACTTTGCTCAAACGCCAGCGCCGCCGGGAAGAATTGAAAAAAGAAGTTCGCAAAAGCGAACAAGACTTAGAAAAGCAGCGAGCTCGCTACTGGGAGCAATTTCTCAACTTAATTGACATCTTGCTGAATTTCGGCTGCTTGGAAAGAGTAGTTTCGGCAACTGGAAACCGAGATGACTCCTCCGACAGGTTGTTACCCACAATCTTGGGTCAAGCTTGCGCCGCCATTCGCGGCGATAACGAACTGTGGCTGGGTTTGTCCATGATGTCTGCGGAATTTGACGAACTTGACCCCCACCACCTCGCTGCTGCTTGCGCGGCCTTAGTTACAGAAGTTTCCAGGCCGGACAGTTGGACTCACTACTCGCTGTCGCCGGAAGTTTTGGCACCTTTGGACAATCTGCAAAAAGGCTTGCGTCGCCGATTGTTTCAAGTGCAGTACCGTCATGAAGCTGCAATCCCGATTTGGCTGGAACGGGATTTAGTGACTTTGGTTGAGCAGTGGGCTCTGGGTGTTGAATGGCTGGAACTGATTAGCCATACGAGTTTGGATGAAGGGGATGTGGTGCGGATTTTGCGCCGGACTTTGGATTTCTTGTCTCAGATTCCTCATGTTCCTCATGTTTCGGATTCTTTGCGGAGGAATGCTTGTCGGGCGATGCAGTTAATCGATCGATTCCCGGTGAATGAAGCTGCAACTTAGAAAAGTGTTGACTGTTGACTGTTGACTGTTGACTGTTGGCTGTTGGCTGTTGGCTGTTGGCTGTTGGCTGTTGACTGTTGACTGTTGACTGTTGGCTGTTGACTGTTGGCTGTTGGCTGTTGACTGTTGGCATCTAAATTGTATTTTTGGTTTTTCAACCCAAATGCACCCAGGTTTTAATCTAAAATTGTTTCCGGTTGCATCGGTATTTTTCAAATGCCCAAACAGTCAACCGTCAACAGTCATGAGGAATAGATCCAGATTTAAATCCAAAATCCAAAATCTAAAATCTAAAATCTAAAATCGATCGATCGCACTTTTTCCTGATTCAGGTTGCAGGGCAGGATAGAAAATTGTATGGTGCGGATCGATCGCTCGCTCTTAATTGTTATTGAATTTTTGCCTAGCGGCGTGGTGGGTATTTCTCGTATTTATGCAACAAATCAAAAAGCCTTATCAAATGCCTGATGCCTGCTCCCAGGCTCAAAGAATTCGCTTTTTCACTTTCTTGCAAAGAGTCTTAATTGGAACTCTAGCGAGTACATTACTCAATCTCTTCATCCTATTTCCCTCTCCGAGTTTGGCAGAAGTAGTTCTGGGCGTTGTTCGCAGTTCCGAGAATTCTCCCGACTGGGTAAAGATTACCACGCGCCTGTGGGAAAGCGGCATTGCTTACAAACCAATCAATCTCGAAGAAATCAAAAGTACGGCGGATTTAACAGGCGTTAACGTGCTGTTTTTGCCCAACATTGAAACTTTGAGTCCGGCACAAATTAAAGTTTTAGAAGCTTGGGCATCCCAGGGCGGCCGCTTGATTGCTTCGGGCCCTGTCGGCCGCAGTTCCCCTGCCTTGGTGCGCCAATCTTTGCGATCGCTCCTTGGGGCCTATTGGGCTTTTCCGTTAACCCAACCGGCGACTCCGCAACCCCGCAGCCGCTGTCGGGATCTGGCTTGCACTACTTCTAGCAATTGGATGCCACCAGAACAAAAAAATGCCTCAGTCCAAGGCGGTGTCTTGATTCCGGCTGATGCAAACAGTCAAACAATTGCTACTTGGAAAGATAGTTCTGGTTCCTCCGCAGCCATCGCCACGGATCGCGCTACCTATCTCGGTTGGCGCTGGGGTAGCAACGGTTCGGCAAATGTAGATAAGGCTTGGCTGCAAGCCTCGATCGCCCGCTGGGGAGGCACCATCGCTTCACAGCCTGTGGCGCCGCCCACTGCTGCCGCAACCCCACTGCCAACTCCCCCCTCAAGAGTCACTAGAAACAGCCCTAGTTTGCCGCGTACTACCCCGCTGAGCCGACTTTCTCCCTCTGGCTCGCTTTCCGATCCTGTTCCTGCAACTTTTACAGACCCTTCTGATCAGTCGGCGCCGGCGGGTTTGGACGTGCAGCCAAATTCCAATAAGCCGATCGTCAGCATTGAAGCGTACTTGATGCGCCAAGAACTCACTAACCTCCTCGGCAGGTTTGAAAGCGCCCTGACAGCATCTAATTCAGCCAATACCGCCATCAATCTTAATGCTGCTACCTCCCCTCAACTGGTGGCTGCAGAACAGGGCGGAGGCGGGCAGGCAACCAGCCGCCCCCCTGTTCTGCAAGCGATCAGGGGGCGGGCGATCGCCCAAGCGCGGCAGGTTTTGCAAACTTTCGACCAACTCCTGCAAGAGCAAAACTACGCGGAGGCTAGAAAGCAGTGGGTGGAAGCGCGGCAGTTGCTGTGGGAAAATTACCCGAAGGAAGGACAGCGCGTTGGGGCGGAAATTCGCGCGGTTTGGCTCGATCGCGGGACGATCGTCGCAGCACGATCTGAACAGGGTTTGGCGGCAGTGTTCGATCGACTCGCCGCCGCCGGTATCAATACAGTTTTCTTTGAAACTTTGAATGCCGGATATACCATTTATCCCAGTCAAGTTGCACCGCAACAAAATCCCCTGACTGTTGGCTGGGACCCGCTGGCAGCGGCAGTTAAATTAGCTCACGAGCGAGGCATGGAACTGCACGCTTGGGTTTGGGTTTTTGCCACAGGAAATAAGCGCCACAATACTTTAATTGGCCAGCCTAGTTCTTATCCAGGCCCGGTGCTTTCCGCCCATCCACAGTGGGCAAATATTGACAATAAAGGACGCACGCAAAATCCTAACGATGGTAAATTTTATCTCGATCCGGCGAACCCGGAAGCGCGGAATTATTTGCTACAAATTGTCCGCGAAATTGCCAATAACTACAAAGTAGATGGGGTGCAATTAGACTATATTCGCTATCCTTTTCAAGATGACAATGCGAATTTTACTTACGGTTACGGTATTGCGGCGAGGCAGCAATTTAGGCAGTTGACTGGTGCAGATCCCGTGAATATTTCCCCCAGGAACGGCAGTTTATGGCGGCAGTGGGTTGAGTTTAAAACTAATCAAATTAATAGTTTTGTAGCTGAAGTTTCTCAACTTTTGCGGCAGAATTATCCGCGCACAATTCTGTCGGTGGCGGTGTTTCCACACCCGGAAAGTCAGCGGATTTACAAAATTCAGCAAAATTGGGAAGTTTGGGCTCGTCAGGGCATTGTAGATTTGATTGTGCCGATGACTTATGCTTTGGATACGAACCGACTTCAGCGCATCACCGAACCGCTGGTAAAGGAACAAATTCTGGGTTCGGCTTTGATTTCTCCCTCGGTTAAGTTGTTGACTCTCCCGGAAGTTGTGGCGATCGACCAAATTCAAGCTTTGCGCGATTTGCCGACTGGGGGCTATGCTATTTTTGCGGTGGAAAGTATCAGCAGCGGGATGCAGGGGTTTTTTAACCGCACTCAAGGCACCCCAGTGCGTTCCACTTCTGCTGCGGAGCCGATTCCTTACCGACAGCCGTTTGCAGCGGCGGCTTCGCGGTATACTGCTCTCAAGCAGGAATGGAGTTTTTTGTTGGCTAACAATCAGTTGCGGATGTCGGAATCTGAACTGAAGGTTTTGCAAAGTCGAGCGGATGAATTGGCGCAAGCTTTGAGCAAGTTGGCTGCAAATCCTTCTAGGGAAAGTTTAGCAACAGCTAAAAGATTGTTGGGGAGTTTTCAATCTCAATTTCAATCTTCGATGCGCTTGCATTCTGCCGAAAATAGCTATCAAGTGCAAACTTGGCAAAATCGTTTGGAGAGTTTGGATATGCTTTTACGTTACGGCGAAAGGATGGAGTTGAATCGCAGGTAAATACAGATTTTTGGGGTGTGCGCTGGTTAGCTACTGTTTGTTTAAACTCACATCTTGCACCATTCTCGCTTAACAGGCTTTTCGGCCTGTTCCCCAAAAAGTGAATTTTATTGTGGAACAGGCCGAAAAGCCTGTTCATAAAAAGCTTATTGAGAATGGTGCAATACATAAGATGATTTCGACTTAGGGGCGATCGCGCCAATTATCTGTATCAGTAGTTACGAAAAAACTCGGAGTATAAATACGCTATAGCGGTTCGATCGCGTTGTGAGTTATGGGGGCGAGTCCTATGCCCACGGAGGCCTATGCCCTAGAAGCACCTCATGTTACTGAGAAAGGCTATATTTTGATTTAAATTGATCGACGGTACTATTGTCAGTAAACTACAGCAAAAGGAGAAAAGGAAGAGCAAAGGGAAAATGGTTTCCAATCCGAACTCCCAACCATTACCAATGCCCAAGTCCTCATTTCCCATTCCCAATTCCTCTTAAGATGAATATGTTTCCTAAACCCATCAATCGTTTGGCTACAAAATTTATCGGCAAAGCTCCATTACAAACCGTGCTAGTGGTTCCTTTTTTAGTGCAAATTGTCGGCACGGTAGGAGTTGTAGGTTGGCTATCTTTCCAAAACGGTCAGCGGGCAGTCAACGATGTTGCCGCTCAGTTGCGGGGAGAAATTAGCGATCGCATCAAAGACCGCATGGAAAATTATATGTCAATTCCCCACATTGTCAATCACCTGAACGTTCAAGGCATAAAACTGGGGCAGTTGAACCTAGAAGAAAAGCAAAAACTAGAACATCATTTCCTCGAACAAATTCAATATTTTGATTCTATCAGCATCATTTACACAGGCAAAGAAAATGGAGAACACTCTGGAGCAATCCGCACTAAAAATGGGATTTTAATATCGGCTGCTGACATCTCTACTGACAATAAATTAGCTCGCTATACTGCGGACTCTCAGGGAAACCGCGTTCAATTAGTGCAAATTTCACCCAATATTTACGACCCGCGAACTCGCCCTTGGTACATAGCTGCCGCTGCGGCAAAAAAACCTATTTGGACTCCAATTTATACAGATTTTTTGACGAAGGAACTGGCAATTACTGCTGCTTTGCCTATCTACGACGACGCTGGCCAATTGTTAGGAGTAGCTGGCAGCGATTTGCTCTTTTCCCGAATCAAAGAATTTCTGGTTAGCCTCAAAATTGGCAAATCAGGACAAACTTTTGTCATGGAGCGATCGGGGATGTTAATTGCTACTTCAACGGCGAGTCAAGAATTCGTGGTGGAAGGTAAAGAAACAAGGCGCATTAAAGCTTCAGAAAGCGAGAATCCGGTAATTCGTCAAACTGCACAACATTTAGATAAATCCTACGAGAGCTTAACTAAAATTAATAATTCTCAACAACTTAATTTTGATATTGATGGCCAGCGAAATTTTATTCAGGTAGCTCCTTTTAAAGACGATCGAGGGTTGGATTGGCTGATTGTAGTAGTTGTACCAGAGTCTGACTTTATGGAGCAAATTAACCTCAACACGCGCACGACTTTTTTACTGTCGCTTGCAGCATTGATGGGGGCGACAATTCTGGGGATTATTACTGCTAAATGGGTAGTTCAGCCGATTTTAAGATTGAATGCGGCGGCGAAAGCTTTGGCACGGAATGAATGGGATACAAAGCTCACTCTGAATCGCGAAGATGAACTCGGAGAACTTGCCACTGCTTTTAACAGTATGGCCGAGCAATTGCAGCATTCATTTACTTCTCTGTCGGAAAGCGAAAACCGAGTCCAACAATTTTTTAATGCAGTACCGCTAGGGATTTTTATTGCCGATTCCAACGGTCAACCTTACTACATTAATCCTACCGGAGAGCAACTTTTATCTCAAGGAATTGTCCCAGCCGATTCCGAAAGTTTACGTCAATCCTACCGAGTTTATTTAGCGGGTACTCAGGAAATTTACCCGGCGGAACGCGACCCAATTTTAAATGCTTTGCAGGGTAAAAGTGTAACTGTTGATGACATTGAAATCTCCTCGACTGACAAAACTGTTCCCCTGCAAGTTTGGGGAACTCCTATTTATGACGCTCAAGGAAATATTATATACGGGATGTGCGCTTTTCAAGATATTACAGAACGCAAACTAGCGGAGAAATTATTAAAGGAATACAACGACAATTTAGCAGTGCAAGTTGCAGAACGTACCGCCGATCTTGCCAAGGCAAAAGAAAAGTTTTCTAAAGCTTTCCGTTTAAGTCCTAATGCAATTACCCTGACTAGAATCAGCGATGGTCGCCACATAGAAGCCAATGAGAGCTTTTGTCGGATGATGGGGTACAGTCACGAAGAAATTATTGGAAAAACAGCGGTAGAGCTAAATTTTTGGGCGAGTTTGGGAGAGCGCGATCGCATGATTAAAATGTTAAAAAATAAGACTGCTCTTCACAATTATGAGCTGAGGTTTCGCAATAAAAATGGTACAGAAAGAACGGCACTGCTGTCGATAGAAACCATCGATATTGAGGGAGAAGCTTGTTTTTTGTCGATTTCTAGCGATATTACCGAGCGCCAAAAAGCAGAAACTGCCCTCCGGGAAGCAGAAGAAAAGTACCGCAACATTTATGAAAATGCTTTGAATGGAATTTTTCAAACTGCTATTGACGGGAAATATATCAGCGCTAACCCCGCTTTAGCTAACATTTACGGTTACGAATCGCCTGCAGAATTAATAGCAGCACAGCCTAATTTCCATAACCAGCTTTACGTGAAACCCAACCGCCGCGACGAATTTGCAGCCTTGATGAATGAGTACGGGATACTATCAAACTTTGAATCGGAAATTTACCGCAAAGATGGCAGCATAATCTGGATTTCGGAAAATTGTCGCGCTGCCTGCGATGAAGCAGGAAATCTACTTTACTACGAAGGTTTTATTAAAGACATTACTGATACCAAACAAGCGGAAATCAAACTGCAGCAGGCGAAAGAAGCAGCCGAAGCAGCAAACAAAGCGAAGAGTACCTTTCTCGCCAATATGAGCCACGAATTGCGATCGCCCCTGAACGCGGTCATCGGCTTTGCTCAAGTCATGATCCGCAGTAAAACTCTGTCTCCTGAAAATCACGAAGATGTGGCAATTATTCTGCGGAGTGGCGAACATTTACTGGCTTTAATTAACCAAGTTTTAGACTTGTCAAAAATCGAAGCAGGACGCACGACTATTAATGAAAAAAGCTTCGATTTGTACCAACTAATCGACGATTTAGAAGATATGTTTGCTCTCAAAGCTGAGCAAAAAGGTTTGCAATTAATCTTCGACCGAAACGCAGAAGTTCCCCATTACATTTGTACTGATGAAGTTAAACTGCGGCAAGTGTTAATTAATTTGCTCAATAATGCAATTAAATTTACTTCAGAAGGGGGAGTATCGATGAAAGTCAAAGGAGGAAGGCGGAATATACATAAAAACAGCACTGACCAATTGCCCGGTTACTACTGGCTGCATTTTGAAGTTCAAGATACTGGTGCAGGCATTGCTGCTGAGGAAATCCATCAGTTGTTTGAAGCATTCGTGCAGACAAAAACAGGTAAAGATTCTCAGGAAGGAACGGGTTTAGGTTTAGCTATTAGCCGCCAGTTCGTGCAATTAATGGGAGGTGAAATTACTGTTAGCAGCGAGATCGGAAAGGGTGCAGTATTTGAGTTTGACATCCAAGTTCATCTGGTTGAAGCTAGTGATATTGAAAGCAAAAAAACTCAACGCCGAGTTGTTGCCCTCGAACCGAATCAGCCGAGTTATCGCTTGCTAATTGTGGACGACAAACCTTTGAACCGCCAACTGTTAGTAAAACTTCTCAGTCCACTCGGATTTGAGTTGAGAGAAGCGAATAACGGTAAAGAAGCGGTTGATATTTTTATGGAGTGGGAACCGCATCTGATTTGGATGGACATGAGAATGCCTGTCATGGACGGCTATGACGCAACGAAACAGATTAAAACTACAACTGGCGGGCAAGCAACGGCGATTGTGGCCCTAACTGCTAGCGTTTTGGAGGAAGAACGGGCGGTGATTCTTTCGGCGGGTTGCGATGATTTTATGCGGAAACCGTTCCGAGAGGAGGATATCTTTGTGGCAATGGGAAAACATTTAGGAGTACGCTATATTTATGAAGATCCAACAGCAGTCAGTGTGGCAGGTTTAGGGGAGTCAAGTCAGGATGTGCTGACACCGGAGGCTTTCGCCTCTCTTTCTCCAGACTGGATGGCCCAATTCAAGCAAAGTATTTTGAGTGTGGACATGGAGGCTATCGCGACTTCGATCGCACAAATCGGCACTGTCAATCCCTCTCTTGCGGGCAAGCTTCAAGATTGCATTAATAATTTTGAATATGACAGAATTTTGAACATAATCGAGTTCAGCGAGAAACAGTAAATACCCGATGACTTCAACTTTACCTAAAACCAATCGAGCTAATATTTTAGTAGTGGACGATACCCCAGAAAACCTGCGGCTGCTGACAGGAATTTTGAGCGAAAAAGGCTATCAAGTTCGCCCGGTACCCAATGGCAAGCTAGCATTGTCTGCTGCTCAAAAAATCCCCCCGGATCTAGTGCTGCTGGATATTATGATGCCTGAAATGGACGGCTATCAAGTTTGCCAGCAACTCAAAGCTTCTGAAATAACCAAAGACATTCCTGTTATTTTTATTAGTGCGATCAATGACGTGCTGGATAAAGTTAAAGCTTTTGCAGTTGGCGGAGTTGACTTTATTACTAAACCGTTTCAGGTTGAAGAAGTTTTAGCCCGGATAGAAACTCATTTAAAAATTTGTTCACTGCAACAAACTTTGCAAGAGAAAAATCAAGATTTAGCAACGGCGCTTCACCAACTGCAAGCTACCCAAGAGCATTTGATTCAATCGGAAAAAATGGCAGCCCTGGGACAACTGATTGCCGGCCTTGCCCACGAAATCAATACCCCCCTGGGCATTATAGGTTCGTCTATTAATAATATAGCTAATTTTTCCGACGAGTTTTTAGAAAATTTTCCGGAAATTTATCAACAACTTTCTGACGAAAGCAAAGCTTATTTTTTAGCTTTACTCTACAGAGCAACCCATCAAGAAGTTTTATTCACAAGCAGGGAGAAACGCAAATTTAAACAGCAGTTGGCGGCGGATTTGATAGCCGAATCGGTTGACAAATCCGACGAAATTGCGGATACTTTAGTTGACATGGAAATCTACGAAAAAATAGAAGAGTTCTTGCCGCTTTTTAAATCGCCGGATTGGGAAGTAGTTTTAAATAGTGCTTACCAGTTTGCGAGCTTTAAAAAAAGTATTAGCCTGATCCAAAGAGCAACCGCGAAGTCGGGAAAAGTAGTATTTGCCTTAAAAACCTACGCTCACTTTGATAGCAAACCAGAAAAAGTTCAGGCGAACTTGCACGATGGCATTGAAACGGTGTTAACCCTTTATCAAAATCAACTGAAACACGGTATAGAAGTAGTGAAAAATTATGGAGATTTACCCCAAATTATGTGCTATCCCGATGATTTAAATCAAGTTTGGACGAATCTCGTTCATAATGCCCTGCAAGCAATGGATTATAAAGGTATTTTGACAATTGAAACTCGGCAGCAAGAGGCAAATATTTTCCTCAAGTTTACTGATAACGGTAAAGGTATTCCCTCAGAAGTTATTCCCAAAATTTTTCAGCCCTTTTTTACGACTAAATCTGCGGGCGAAGGTAGCGGTTTGGGATTGGATATTGTGAGAAAAATTGTGGAAAAACACCAAGGCACAATTGCTGTAGATTCTGTACCGGGGCAGACAACTTTTACAGTCTCGCTGCCAATTTATTAAACAAAACTTACCTGCAGGAGGCTGATTCCCTCTGACGGAAAGCATCCAGGATGCAAGCCCCCGGATTCATCCGTCCAGAAATAAAAAACCTGTATCCGATAAACAAACGCCCGAATTTATCCGTGGGGTCAATGCTTCAATTCTTTAATCTAAAATCTAAAATCTAAAATCGATTGACACTCGTCGCTGTCTCGCTGACAAGTACAAGATTTATTGGGAGAAACTGGGTTGATCTTCCGAAGTCCTATTAAAATAAGATAGGGAACAGATATCCTGCATCCTTGCCTGAAATCAATAACGTAAAAGCACGCCATGTCGGTAAACCTACTAAAATTCAAGCAGAGAGGAAAAGATGAATAAGCATGTAATTCTTTGCGTTGACGATGAACCAGATATCTTGAATACTCTCAAGATGCAGCTAAAAAATGAATTTAAAAATGATTACTTTTATGAATTAGCTGAAAGTGGTGATGAAGCTTTAGATGTACTTGAGGATTTTCAAGAAGAAGCTCAAGTGATTGTAGTTGTTTCTGATTGGCTGATGCCGGGAATTAAAGGTGACGAACTTTTAATTAAAGTTCACCAAAAATATCCTAAAATTATTAAGGTGATGTTGACGGGTCAAGCGGATGCAGCGGCAGTTCAGCGGGCAGTAGAAGAAGCAGATTTATACTGTTGTTTGTACAAACCCTGGCAAAGCAAAGACTTAATAGAGACTATAAAATCTGGGCTGGCTAATTTATGAAAAAACCTGTGATTGTTTGTATTGATGATGAACCTGACGTTTTGAACAGTTTAAAGATTGAACTGAAAAAGGCGATCGGCGATCAGTGTATAATTGAAACCGCGGAAGGGGGGGCTGATGCTTTAGAGTTGCTGGCCGATTTGCAGGCAGATGAATACGAGATTGCTTTGGTGCTTTCCGATTATATCATGCCGGATATTAAAGGGGATGAACTGCTCAGAAAAATTCACGAAAGCTCGCCGGAGACGCTGACCATTATGCTAACGGGGCAAGCTGATTTGGAAGCCCTGAGCAATGCTATCAAGTATGCTAAATTGTACCGTTATATCCCTAAACCTTGGCAAAATGAAGACTTAAAATTAACGGTAGTAGAAGCAGTTCACAGTTATTTGCAAGACCAAAAGCTAACAGATGAAATCCATAAGCGCCAAGAAGTAAACGAGGAGTTAAAGCTAGTAAATGAGGCCCTGTCTGCGAGTGAAAGCCGCCTGAGACAATTTTTAGAAGCTTTGCCAGTGGGGGTATCTGTTTATCATCCCGATGGCTCGATCGCCTATTTCAACCAGACAGCGCGAGATTTGCTGGGTGCAGACATTATCCCGGAAAGCACTGCGGAACAATTAGCTGCTACTTATCAACTTTATGTTGCCAATACTGATGAGCTTTACCCGCCGGATAATCTGCCAATTTTGCGTGCACTGAAAGGAGAATTTGTCAAGGTTGATGATGTAGAAATCCGTCAAGATGGCAAAAGAATTGCGATCGAGATCAATACCACGCCGATTTTTGACGCTAGCGGAAATATTGTTTATGCGATCGCAGCTTTTCAAGATATTAGCGATCGCAAACAAGCCGAAAAAATACTAGCAGATTACCACCACACCTTAGAAGCCCAAATTGACGAACGCACAGAACAACTGCAACAAGCCGCATTAGCTGCTCAAGCAGCAAACAAAGCTAAAAGCACGTTTCTGGCCAATATGAGCCACGAGTTACGCACCCCTCTCAATTCCATACTCGGGTTCGCGCAAATCATGGAACCCAGCCCGAATCTTACTGTCGAAAACCGAGAAAATATGAGAATTATTCGCCGTAGTGGCGAACACTTGCTTACCTTGATCAATGAAGTCTTAGACTTGTCAAAAATCGAAGCGGGGCGGATGACGCTCGACTCGAAAAATTTCGACCTCTACCGCTTGCTTGACGATTTGCAAGATATGTTTCAACTGCGGGTAGAGAATCAAGAATTGCAGTTGCGTTTCCAGCGCGATGCTGACGTTCCTCAGTACGTGCGAACCGATGACATTAAACTGCGGCAAGTGCTGATTAATCTTCTGAGTAATGCGATTAAGTTTACGCAAACAGGCGAAATCATCTTAAGAGTTATAAAGTTAGAAAAATCGGGATTTCTGGATTTATTGGATAGTCCCACAGCTTGCTTTGATACGACCAGAAGTATTCGGGATTTTTCGAGAAGTAGCAGTAATTATGCAACCGTTGAATGGAGGGATGAGGCTGAGGATTTAACTGTGCCAGGTTTTTTCCTTCTCTTTGAAATTGAAGATACAGGAGTGGGCATTGCTTCGGAAGAATTGGGCAATATTTTTAAGGCCTTTGTGCAAACAGCTTCTGGTCAAAAAATTCAGAAAGGCACGGGTTTAGGATTGAATATCAGCCGTCAATTTGTCCGCCTGATGGGAGGAGAAATTGTCGTAGAAAGTCAACTGGAACTCGGCACCACTTTTAAATTTGAAATTCCAGTCGGTGCGGTTTATGCTGCTGAGCTTCCCGCTCCGCAACTTAACCGCGAAGTTACTGGGTTGGAACCCAATCAACCGTGCTACCGGATTTTAATTGTGGACGATCGCGAAGACAACCGCCAACTTTTAGTCAAAATGCTTTCTCCTTTAGGTTTCGGGGTGGAACAAGCCACCAACGGCCAGGAAGCAATAGAAATGTGGGAAAATTGGCATCCGCACTTAATTTTGATGGATGTGCGAATGCCAGTAATGGACGGCTACGAAGCTACTAAACAAATTAAGGCTAAAATCAAGCAGAGAGAGCAAGAGAAGCAAGGAAAGGGGGAAATGAATATTTCCCATCCCGACTCCCCGATTCCAAAGATTATTGCTTTGACAGCTAGTACAATTGAAGGAAGGCAAGCGTTTGCTTTATTGGTCGGCTGCGACGATTTTATTAGCAAACCTTTCCGCAAAACAGATATATTTGATACCCTCACCAAACATTTGGGGGTGAAGTATCTGTACTCTAACTCAACGGACTTTATCTCAATAGGCGATCGAAATAATTTATCTGGCTCGATCCCTAATGCTGCGCTTGCTTATTTACCTACACTTCCCGCAGAATGGATAGACAATATGAAGCAGGTAATCCGCAGTGCTGATTTTGACTTAATTGTCAGGACAATCGACGAAATAAGGGAGCATCATCCTGAATTGGCGGAAATCCTCCAGGGTCATCTCGATAATTTTGATTACCAGAAAATTCTCAATTTAATTGCCGAGGCGGAGGACTCAGATAATGCAGATGAAGGCGGAAAAAACTGAAAACTATCAAGCGGATATTTTAGTAGTTGACGATACGCCAGATAATCTGCGTTTGTTGATTAGAATATTACAAAAGAATGGCTATAAAGTTCGACCAGTTACTAATGGCTTTTCGGCTTTAGATGCTATTCAATCGAGCGCACCAGATTTGATTTTACTCGATATTATGATGCCGGATATTGACGGCTACCAACTATGTAAAAAATTAAAATCGCAAGCGCAATTTAGGGAAATTCCTATCATTTTTCTCAGCGCGCTAGAAGAAGGAATAAATAAAGCGAAAGCTTTTGAAGTTGGCGGAGCGGATTATATCACCAAACCTTTTCAGGTGAAAGAAGTATTAGCGCGAGTGAGCAATCAACTTACTGTGCGTTCATTGCAAATACAATTGCAAGAAAAAAATCAAAAATTGACCGATCAAAACGTCCAGTTGCACCAGGAAATAGCTGAGCGCCGCCAGGTGGAAATGGAAACGAGATTGCTGCTGCAGGCAACTCAAGCTATTAGCAAATCTGAGGATTTTGAGTCTGCTATAGATGTGATTTTAGGTTTAATTTGCAAAACTATTGAATGGAATCTGGGCGAAGCTTGGATTCCTTGCAGTGAGGGCGTTTTAAAAAGCGCGACAGGCAGGTACGTCAGCGACTCCAGTTTTGCCCAATTCCGACAGACAAGTTGGCAGTTAACTTTTGCGGACGGTGTGGGACTCCAGGGGAGGATTTGGCAGTCGCAGCAGTCTGAATGGATCGAGGATGTTTCTACTGCACCGGAACAAGTTTTTTTACGGTCGGAAATTGCGGCCGCTGTGGGATTGAAAGCGGCTTTTGGAGTGCCAATTTTGGCGGACAATCAAGTGTTAGCTATTTTGATTTTTTATCGCAAAAAAGTTCTGAAATGTCAGCCGCGCTTGTTGGAATTAGTGAGCGCGGTTGCTACGCAACTCGGTTCGTTGATTCAGCGCAAACAAGCTGAGGCAGCACTGAAATTGCAGCAAGAGCAAACAGAGAAATTGCTGCGGAATATTTTACCGAAACCTATTGCGGATCGCTTGCAAAAAGAGCACAAGTTGATAGCGGAGCATTTTGATGAGGTGAGCGTCTTGTTTGCTGATTTGGTTGGTTTTACAGAGTTTTCTGCTCACAAAAGTCCGACGCAGTTGGTAGAAATTTTGAACGGGATTTTCTCGGAGTTCGATAGGCTGTCTGAATTGCACGGGTTGGAAAAGATTAAGACGATTGGGGATGCTTACATGGTGGTTGGGGGTTTGCCGACGCCACGGGAGGATCATTCTGAGGCGATCGCACTTTTGGCTTTGGAGATGCAGGCAGCTTTGAGGAGGTTTAATGCCAAAATAGGAGAAAATTTTCAATTGAGGCTCGGAATTCACAGCGGTTCGGTGGTGGCTGGAATTATTGGGATTAGTAAATTTAGCTATGATTTGTGGGGGGATACTGTTAATGTTGCTTCACGCATGGAGTCGAATGGATTGCCAGGTAAAATTCAAGTGACGGCGGCAACTTACGAGCGTTTGAAAGAGCAGTTTGTTTTGGAAGAACGGGGTCATATCCCGATTAAAGGTAAAGGAAGAATGCTGACTTACTGGTTAATTGAAGAACAAAAGAAATATTTTTAAATTTTAGAGGTAAATTTCAATTAATATGAAAAGGAAACCAAATCTGGGTTTGCCATCCCCTTTATGATTTGGCGGTTGAAACCGCTACTATACAAACGAAGTCTGCCTAAGCGCTGACGCGCAGGCTTCGCCCACGCAGACTAAGAAATAAAGGGGGTATTTAAGCCGGATTTGGTATTATATCCAACTTGCACTTTCTGGAGGGCTAATCCTTTGCAAACAGTTGAAACAAAATCGCCGACAGCGTTGAAAAGAGTCCTAGTTATTTTAATATCACTGCTAGCAGTAGCGATACTGTCGATCGCTACTTTTATCGCTATACCCGGAGAAAAAACAATGTTTGCTGGAACCAGACCTGCCAATATCGGGATTCAGTCAGGAAAACTCGCAGCGTGCCCGAGTTCCCCCAACTGCGTCAGCAGCTTCAGTCAAGATGCCGAACACAAAATTGAGCCTTTGGCATACACTTCGTCCCAAAGTGAAGCGATGGTAAAGCTCAAAGGGGCGATCGAGTCCTATGGAAAAACTAAAATAATCACGGCAACTGATAATTACCTCTATGCCGAGTTCACCAGTGCTTTGATGGGGTTTGTTGATGACGTTGAATTTTTGGTAGATGATGCAGCAAAAGTCATCCACGTGCGATCGGCTTCGCGTCTGGGACAGTCGGATTTGGGAGTTAACCGCAGTCGGATAGAAGCTATCAGAACTCAATTCAATCAACTCTGAACTGAAAATTTCTAACTTTCCCGAAGCCCCTCTCCTGCAAGATGAGGGGCTGGGATTTTTTTGTATCACTCTATAATGTTGATTTTTAACCACCTAGTTAACAATTATTAACAGTATGCACAGCACAAAGGAGTCTCCAGGAGGAGGAGTAGGACACAGCAATGCCGTGTCCCTACGGTTGGCTTTGAGTTGTGAACAAACCTGACGGTCAACTGAGTACAGTTAGACCGCAGGCTTCTTTTTCCTTTTTTTTCTCATGCTTTTTATAGTGAGGTAGTTCCACCCCCACTTGCTAATATAGTATCAGAGTATTTCCCGAGCATCTTGGGGTATAAAAGAATAATTGTCGGTTTCGGTACCGAAACCCGACGAGCCTTTCATCACGCGGGCGTAATTCCCAACGGGGTACGGGGCCGAGCGCTCTGATTAATCCCCTCTAAATATACGCCCGGGACTTCCCGGCTGGTAGTTAATACTTGTTTATAAGGTTGACGATTGTAAAGTTTTACAATCTTTAATATAGCTGAGCGCGCTAGCACAGAAGAAGAGATGCCGTAGTATTCCTATAGTATTAAACAACCTAAATTATACACTTCTGACTTTAGGGAGAGGGAAGTTAGCGAATTAATTTCTACTATTAATTTAAGTAGAGCTAAAGAGGAAAAAACACATGGCACTTCAAAAATTAGCAGACTTTTATCCTAATTATCAGGAAGAAATCTTTGCTGGAGACGACATCAAGGGATTTGATGTTTATGCTGGCGACTCTGATGAAAAAGTAGGGACGGTTTATGACGCTTTGGTTGATGACACAGGTCGTTTCCGCTATCTGGTAATTGATACCGGTATTTGGATTTTTGGCAAAAAAGTATTGTTGCCAATCGGTTCGGCTCGCTTCGACTACGGATCCCATCGGGTCTACGCAACAGGCCTTCGCAGCAAAGCTCAAGCAGAACAATTGCCGGCTTACAATGAATTAGAAGCAGTAGATTATGATCGCGAAGAACAGGTAAGAGGCGTTTACCGCAATCAAGAAACTGCCGCTGCAAGCAGTGCAACTCCTGCTAGCTACGATCGCAGCAACTACAGCTACGATATCGACCGCCCCCTCTACGAAACCAACGAACAGCAGCACCAAAATCTCAAGCTTTATGAAGAACGCTTGATTGCCAACAAACACCGCGCAAAAACAGGCGAAGTAGCAGTTGGCAAGCGCGTGGAAACTGAAACAGCGCGAGCTTCAGTACCCATTGAAAAAGAACGAGTTGTAATCGATCGAGTAACCCCGGTAGAAGCGGGTAGAGTCGTTTCAGTCGGTGAGGCTGACTTCCAATCAGGGGAAGTTGCACGCATGGAAGTCTACGAAGAAACGGCCGACATTCACAAGGAAGCTTTCGTCCGGGAAGAAGTCAACGTCAGAAAAGAAGTTGTTCGCACCACGGTTGAGGGCGAAGAAACCTTGCGTCGTGAAGAATTAGACGTTAAGACTGATGGAACTGCGGTTGTAGATAATAAAAATCCAAAGATCTAAACCAACCGCAACAGCTATTGCATAGGAATTGCGTTTTAATGACATAATTCTGTCACCGCGCAGGTTTGATTGGATTGGTAGCGCGCAATTCCTATGTGAGGGGCGGGTGGGGTACAAAACTTGTCTAGTTTTGGCAAGGTTTATGCACTTTCCCCGCCTTTACCAATTTCCCCTTACCAATTCATAATAAAAATCCCTAAGCAGGAAAGTTTAAAAAATGAACGGTCAAGCATCAGCAGAAAAAATAGCAACTGCCAAATCAATAACCCGTCTCAACCGGGTGCCTGAAAAAGTCAGAACTAAGCTAAAAAGTTTTACCGTCAAAGACAACCAAGGTCACTTGGTCGGCAAAGTTAAAGATGTCTATTTTGATGATAACGGTCAGTTAAACTTTGTGGTTGCCGGGCTAGGCAGCGAAAATACCCGCATTTTTTTATTAAGTATTAAGCTGCTAAAAAAAGTCGATTATCACCAAAAAGCCCTGTTTGTAAGTATTAATTCAGCTCAAGTCGAACTGCTGCCGGGAGTTTCGGCAAATGCGGGGAGTCAGTATTTAGAAAATGCCTCAGAAGCGCATAGTGAATTCAGCAACAGTGAGTTAACAAATCCCTCAACAGCTATGTCAAATCTAACAGATGCCGATCGCACTGATGCAAATTGGGAGACTGCTCAGGATGAGGAAAACTTCGATATTGTCGATCAAGAAGTAATTCGCCTGCTAGAAGAACGATTGGTGATCAATCGCAGCAAGCGCAAAATCGGCGAAGTCATAGTACGTAAAGAAATTGAAACTCGGATGGTACAAGTACCTATCCAGTGGGAAAAGCTGATTGTCGAACAAGTCGGCGATGATCCGAAGGTGTTGGCCGAAATAGATTTAGGCGAGGGAAACATCACCGGTATAGATTTGACGGAGATTAAGAGCGATCGCCAAGAACCGACAGTTAAGGCTGAATTTACCTCTGTGCAGAAAGCTAGCAAGATATTAAATTCGATCGCCTCTCAACCCCGTCACGGTTGCGTCAAAGTCCGCCTAGAACTCGTTCTCGAAGACAAGCAACTTGAGGATACTTACCAAAAATGGATGACGGAACACAACTCAGAGAGTTAAAATATTCGTTTTTTTCGGTGTAGATTCTAGCGATTAGCAAGAAACTTAAATCTAATAGCTGACTGTGGCGAGTCGTGCTGGGGAGAAAGTTCACCGCCATCTACTAAGGATCGCGAATTAAATAACTTACAATTTTAATTGTTATTGTGGGATGGGCGTCCCGCCCGTCCAAAAAGGAC
>NZ_JAUBTR010000032.1:8623-79017 GCF_036705045.1 Microcoleus sp. BR0-C5 | reverse complement strand
TGTAATACTCCAAAGCTTTTTGTTTTTCTCCCAATTCTGAGTAGACTAAACCGATGTTGTTGAGGGTGAGGGCTTCCCGGCGACGATCGCCCACTGCGCGACTTAGGGGCAGCGACTGGCTGTAATACTCCAAAGCTTTTTGTTTTTCTCCCAATTCTGAGTAGACTAAACCGATGTTGTTGAGGGTGAGGGCTTCCCGGCGACGATCGCCCACTGCGCGACTTAGGGGCAGCGACTGGCTGTAATACTCCAAAGCTTTTTGTTTTTCTCCCAATTCTGAGTAGACTAAACCGATGTTGTTGAGGGTGAGGGCTTCCTGCGATCGATCGCCCGCTGCGCGACTTAGGGGCAGCGACTGGTTATAATACTCCAAAGCTTTTGGTTTTTCTCCCAATTCTGAGTAGACTAAACCGATGTTGTTGAGGGTGACGGCTTCGATTGAGAGAGCACCTGTTGCCCGACTCAGGGGCAGCGACTGGTTGTAATACTCCAAAGCTTTTGGTTTTTCTCCCAATTCTGAGTAGACTAAACCGATGTAGTTGAGGGTGGCAGCTTCCTCCGATCGATCGCCCGCTTCTCGATACAGCTTTAATGCTTCTTCATATTTGGCGATCGCACCTTTTTTCGCTTCTACCGTTCCTTGCTGGTAGAGTTTTAGTCCCTCCTGGAATACTTTGTTAGCAGCGTCGATACTGGTAGTTTGTGCCGTTTGTGCGGGTTTACCTAGGGGGGCTGCTGCTACTGGCGGACTTAATTGAAGGGCGAGGGCGATCGACATACCAGCCAAAAACCATTGAGCGCGATCGAACATAGCCACCCCTTTTGTATTTTTGTCAATCTTAATCACTAGCTCGCTTAGTGTAAAGGCAGGAAGAAGTCAGGGCGATCGGCATTTTTGCTAGAGTTAACGAGTAGTGCGATTCTCTGCCGGATAGCGACGCTTGACGAACTTTTTCCCAGCATGAACAACATCCTAACTACCCCCGATCCCGTAACAACGCACTGGGATTGCCCCGAATGCGAAGGCACCGGTACCCTCAGCCCAGAAATTTGCCCTGTTTGTCTCGGAGCAAAATACATCGATCTCGCGACAATAACTAACTGGATGCTCGATTTTATGGAATCGCGCGGCTGCGATCGAGCTGATATCGAGCAATTGCGAACCGAAAACCCAGACCCGCTAACATTAACTTTTTGCCTCGAAGTTTGTATCGCGCTTAAATAAACAACGAAAACTTATGTTATAATTTATAGCATTAATAAATAATGCCAATTTGAACTGAGATGAGCGCTATCAAAGCAGGACAAAAATATTCAAAAAACAATATCTATCAAGGCTTCTATTTTGAACAGCACAAACATTTGGGGCTATACATTAAACACCGGAGAGATGAAGCACTAAGCCTGAGTGTTGTATCTAGTTGGTGCTACGGTAAAACCTCAAAAGTTCGCAGGCTTGCTTGCAAGCTGCAGAGTGCATTGTCAACCCTTAAGTCTAACCTAGATGACATCGTTTGTGCTGAAGTCCCACCCAATCACGTTCTTTTCAGGAACGGCTACAACTCTGAAATTGATCCAATAGAATGCTACTACGGGCCAACTGAGTTCGCTGAACAGTGGGACAATGAGTTTAGCGCGGGGTTTAGAGAATAATTTCATGAACAACCATCAGGAAAACTTTGTTTACCCCTGAATCTACCCAGACCATATAAAGGCTTCACGCTGGACGAACATCTCCACGTAGCTAAGATTATGTGTTGTCAGATTAGGCAGTCAGCAATCACAACCATCCTGATCTGGAATGCTTATGGAACCAATTCTAAGGCAACCAAGGCAGCTTACAAATGGTGGAAAGCGGCAACTGCCCTAGTCTCGGAACTTGATGAAGTCTCAGGTAATATTGGTATATATGCCATAACATATCCTAGTGACGAAGCCGATCGATTTGAGGTAGAAATTGCTGCCGATCAGAGCTTTGCGGAGCCGCTGAGAATGCCATTGCAAAAATCTCTTCTTCAAAAGGCTGTGGTGGCTAATGCCGGAAAAGTCACTAACGATACGTACAACCTGGATCTCGGATTGGATTGGCTAAAAGTCAACATCACTTATCCCTAATTACCACTTTCCCAATTCCCAATATTCAGTGTCCCTTAACCGGATGTTGCCCGTAATAAGGCAAAGCATCCGACCAATCAGGGCGACTTCCGTGTTTCCACTCCCAATAAGCCAATTCCAACACACTAGAAACCGACCAACCCAACTCGCTGCCCACTTCAATTAACTGATAAGAATTTTCCCAACTTTCCAACTTTTCCTGCCAAGATTCCGCCGTCATTACAGTATCAGGAAACAACTCAGTTAAACCAGAATCTTTGTTAACTGAATAAACAGCGCCAAACAATTGTCCCCGCTGTGCAGGCATTTGCAGCGCCATATCCTTTCTCAAAAGCCCCCCCTTAGCAAGGGGGGATTGAGGGGGTTCCGTATTCAAAAGCCCCCCCTTAGCAAGGGGCGGTTGGGACAGGGCGGTTTCATTTTCTTGTAGGGGCAAACCCTCGTGAAGAACCCCGATGCCTGAAATGCCCATGAAATCATCTGTGGGTGGGGGCGGGCACGGGGGCACCGCCCCTACAAAATCGCGGGAAGGTTCTGCACTCAAAAGCCCCCCCTTAGCAAGGGGGGGTTGGGGGGGTGCCGCCCAAGCCACAGCCGCCAAAGTTGAAACCGCAAAAACAGGAATATCCAACTGTTGAGCCAAAGTCCGCGCCGTCACCATACCCATGCGAGTCCCCGTGAAGCCTCCGGGCCCCTTCGCCACAGCAATAAAAGCCAAATCCGCCCAAGTTTGCGGCCCAATAAACTCGACTAAATACTGATGCAAATGAGTTGCTAAATCCCGATCCAAATTCCAAGTTTGGCAGCGAGAATCCCCGGCAAAATTGCTGATGGCTAAACCGAGTTCGCGACTAGCTGTGTGCAGGGCTAAGCCGTATTTTTTAACTGATGTTCCGTCTTGGGGATTGCTATTCACGATTACTGATAATTTTCCTTAACAAAAAACAGCGGCAAAGCCACAACTAAGCAACCCAAAAGAATGCCAAATATTCCCGTGTTTAAAATCCTGGAATTCCCCATGCCCCCACTCACCAAAAACAGCACTACTAAACTTGCAAATAAATTTTTATTGGCAAATTCTTTGTGTTGGGAAACTTGATGCTTCACCGTCATAAAACCAGAAGCAACTATTAGGGCGAACCACGAATTAAAAATCACTATTTGAGAGCCAAAGATAAACCAAACTAAGGCAAACATTAGCGCATCTATCCAAAAATCCTGAGTTTTCAACTTCGGCAGCCAAAATTCTTGGGTAGTAACAGGGGGGATTTTCTTGAGTAATTGATTGTGTTGCAGCCGCACGAGTTTGTTTCTCAATTTAATCTTGGGATCGATTTGCAATATTTGCTTCCACTCCGGGCGGCGAGAATTGTTGAGTCTTCCCAACAGCTTCACGGCTGCAACTTTATTTAGCTGCAAATCGGTGAGTCGGGTGGCAATTATTTGAGATAAGTGCGGATAGTAAACGGGGTTGTCTTCGGTTCTGTTGATGACGATAGTGAGCTGTTGCTTGGCTTGACTGATTTGGATTGTAACATTGTACGGGGCGAGATCCTCTTGTAAAGCTTGCTGAATTTCGGCTTGCTGTTGGCGAGTGAAAAGCGACACACCGGGCGCAGGTGTAACCACCCGTTCTGCGGGCGTTTCCGGCGCGTCTAGCACCGGTTGTGCGTCTAAATACACCGGTTTGGGGTTCAAGTGCCGGATGACTGCTGATGCTGAACTGTAGCGCCGATTGGTGGCACTTTGGAGCATGGTGTCGAGGATGCGGCCGAAATCATCGCTAACAGCAGTCTTCAAATAATTGCGCCAAGCCCAAGAATCCTCTGTACTGTCGAACAAATCGAAGGGAGGAATTTCAGTCAGCAAGTGAATGCAAGTAACCCCCAAACTGTAGATATCGCTGGCAAAAACTGCTTTTCCCATCAATTGTTCTGGGGCTGTATAAGCAGCACTGCCGATGATTGTACCAGTTTGCGGCAGTCCGGTTGCTGTTACTTTCTTAGCTGCACCAAAGTCTACTAAAACAATATCTTTTTGGAAAGGAGAGGGTTGATAGGAATTTTCTAAGGCGGGTAAAGGGGCTGGAGATAGCCGGCGGCGAATGATATTTTCTGGTTTGATATCGCGGTGAATAACTTTGGATTTGTGGACGAAGTGGAGCACGGGCAATAAATCGTTGAGGATTTGCCGAATTTGAGTTTCGGTGAATGCTCCTTTTTGTTCTAATTCTCTGGCTAGGTTTTTGCCGTCTATAAATTCTTGTACTAAATACTGTCTCCCGTCTTGTTCAAAATGCGCGATTAATTCGGGAATCTGGGGATGTTTTCCCAGTGTTTCTAGCTGGGATGCTTCTTGGTGAAATAGTTGAGCTGCTTTTTCGGCTGCGGTATTTTGCTGCAAAAATTGCTTGATTACGCACTGCGAAAAAATTAGGGGTTTGGTTTCATCAACTGCTAGAAATGTTCGGCCAAAGCCTCCTTGCCCGATCGGCTTTAGGGTTCGGTAGCGAGATGCTGATGGTGTTTCTGCGTCAATAGTTAACAACAATTTTGATCCGCAACTTTGGCACAATTCTGCATCCCCTGGGTTTTGCGGATTCTGACAAGTTGGGTTTAAGCAATAGCACATTGGATTTTAGATTTTAGATTTTAGATTTTAGATTTGTAATTGGGAATAAAAACTGTTGACTGTTGACTGTTGACTGTTGACTGTTGACTGTTGACTGCCAACTGCCAACTGCCAACTGCCAAATAACTAATGATTTAAGTCGGGACGAGTTCGCCTGGCCGCAATTTTGCCCATTTGCCGGTCTCTTGCTTGAAACTTTGACAGCCGACTACATCCCATTCCATTTCAATTTCGTCTTGGCGGGGGCGGATGTTAACGTTGATGGTGGGTTCTACGGGGTCGAAATCGGGTGTTTCGGTGAGGTGAATCTGTTCGTGCTGTTCTTCTACGGCGTGGTAGGTGAAGCAGCGGTCTACATAGTGGCAGTTAATACAAATACACATTCTTGATATCCTCTGTGCATTTCAAAAAGATTGGTGAAATTTGAGCTTTCTGTTAATCTAGCGTAGCAAGAGTTTAATTGTTTGTAAGGAAAGTAGATTTTTGTTGCGATGCCGATTAATTTGCCCTCTTCATTATCTCCTGATACTTGGCCGTTTGATTTGGAACTGCTGACACCGCCTGCTTATCTGGTGGGCGGTGCGGTGCGGGATGCGCTGCTGGGGAGGCGATCGCACTATTTTGATTTGGATTTCGTTATGCTAACACGGGCCGTGAAGACTGCTCGAAAAATTGCCGATCGCACGAAAGGTGGATTTGTCTTGTTGGATGCGGAACGCCAAATTGCGCGGGTTGTATTTGCGGGCGGTACGGTGGATTTGGCGCAAGCGGAAGGGGGGACTCTGGAGGGGGATTTGCTGCGCCGGGATTTTCGGATAAATGCGATCGCCTGCAATCCTTTTACAGGAGAAATCATCGATCCTTTGGACGGTCAAACTGATTTGCGGTTGGGTGTGCTGCGGATGATTTCGCGGTCAAATTTGGAGGACGATCCGCTGAGGTTATTAAGAGCTTACCGCCAAGCGGCGCAGTTGGGTTTTGCGATCGAACCGGAAACTCAATCGGCGATTCGGGAATTGGCGCCGCTGTTGAGTCGGGTAGCGGTGGAACGGGTGCGGACGGAATTAGGTTATTTGTTGAGCAATCCAGAGGGTGTTCCTTGGATTTGTCGCGGTTGCGAAGATGGTTTGTTTTCGATTTGGTTTGAAAGTGCGATCGACCGTTTTGATATTTTGACAAAAATTGATGCGTCTGCTGCCAAGTTAGCGACAATTTATCCAGATTTGGGGAGAGAATTTTCGCGATCGATTCGAGATACGATTAAAACGCCGTTGTTGGCGGTTGCGAAGCTGGCTATTTTGGCAGATTCTGACCCGACAATTGCTGAAACCGAGTTGCTGCGGTTGAAGTACAGCAATGCGGAGATTAAAAGTGCGATCGGGCTTTTGAAATACTTGCCCAAATTGCCAGCAAAACCAATCGCGGAAATGTCTTTGCGAGAACAGTATTTTTTGTTTCGGGATGTGGGAATAGTCTTTCCAGTTTTAGCGGTGTTGGCGGTGGCGGCGGGAGTTGCGGTTGAGGATATTTCACTGTTAATTAATCGCTATCTGGATGCTGATGATATTATTGCTCATCCCACACAATTAGTTAGTGGCAATGATTTAATGGAATATTTGAAATTGCCTAGGAGTCCACGCATCGGTCAATTTTTAATGGAGATTCAATTAGCGCGGGTGGAGGGGAGAATTGCGACTCGCGAAGATGCGCTGAAATTGGCGGCAGAGTTGGTAGATCAATCAGGTGAAATTGAGATTTTTCACTAATGTTAGAAACGGGCAAGATGCCCGTTCCACAATACACTTAATTGTCTTGTGGAACGGGCTTCTTGCCCGTTAGAAACGGGCTTCTTGCCCGTTCCACAAAAGATAAAATTTCTTGTGGGGAGTAGGGGTTGGGCTTCTAGCCCGCCCTAAAAAGATAAAATTTATTGTGAACCGTTGCTCAGAGCAACGCCCTAAAAAGTTAGTATACAATGGTGCAAAATGTGCATATTAACTTAGATATTGCACCATTCTCAATTAGCCTTTTCTGAACAGGCTTTCCGGCCTGTTCCACAAGAAAATTTATCTTTTGTGGAACAGGCTTTCCGGCCTGTTCCACAAGATACTTAATTGTATTGTGGAACGGGCATCTTGCCCGTTCTTGAGAATGGTACAAAATGTGCATATTAAACAACATCCCTTAATTCTTCCGGTAATTCAAACTTGCCATCGGCACCCGGTTCAAACTCAACAACTTTCAACACAGCATCAACATTCAGAGGCCCGTAAATGTGCGGGTAATTCTCACCCGCAGCCAATTCATACTTAAGTTCAGATTCTACTTTGTCCGAGTCAATCCAAAGCAGCAGCAATCCTGTTTGTCCCAAAAAAAATTTATTAGCCGATCTAAGAACTTGTGTCAGAGTCGAACAGTGGATAAATCCTTCTGTATCTAGCGTATCGCCGCGATAGGATTGAACTTGTTTTGCTTGTTCCCACTGTTGGCTGCGGGTGATGTGAAAAATAATGCTCATAATTGAATAAGTTCTAGGTTTAATCGACAATTGGCAGCAAAATTTGAGAGGGACAATTCCCGCCACAACTTACTGTCAGCGTGATAATTTTAGCATCGATCGCCCGCGCTTCACCGTCCGGCGCAGCCGTTCCCGGATTCACGTCGTAAGCGGGAAAACAAGCCGCACTCAAACTCAGACGCAACGCATTACCTTGGGCAATTTGCATACAAGTTGCTTGCAGCACAATTGTTACAGGTATTTCACCTGAATTCACCCGCACGTAACCTTGAGTAAAATTGTAGACGCTGCCGCTATCTTTGACCTCAGAAAGTATGGCACACAAATCAAAACTTGGCGCATCTGCGGTACAAAATACTTCGACAATTATATCTCCAGCTAAGTGCAAATCTGCTGTTAGCGGTGCCGAAGTGTATGTTAACACATCAGTGCGGCAGTCAATAGTCGATCGCTCGATCGCACCTGCAGGAAATGCCGCGTGACCTCCCAAGGATGGCACCGGCCGCCAAGGGTCATGTACGAATATATCATCAGTGCCAACATCCGCGCAACTTTCTGTTAAAATACCCGCATCTTCTCTCATCGCGGCAAGTCCGGTACTTCCTAAAAAATAAGATTTATGATTATTATTAGGCCATTTATCAAATTTCCGCCAATCATTCCTCCCCATCTCAAATAGCGAAATCGGCAGCTCATCTAATATTCCTGTATCAACTCCCTTGAGGAATTGATCGAACCAGCGAATTTGCAGCTCATCCACAGGATTTGAAGCTGCCAAACCATAATCCCACTCTCCCACTTTTCGCCCCCAAGGTAAATGCGCCCAAGGGCCAATTATCAAATGCTGCGGACAGGAACTCCGGCGCGCCATTTCCTTGTAAAGATGGATTGTTCCCCGCAAATAAGTATCAAACCAACCCCCCACGTGCAGCATTGGCAAATCTAAATCTTTGATGTTTGGCGATAACTTTTCCCAATACTCGCTCGGTCGATAATTATCCAACCAATCGTGATAATATGAGTCTGGTGCAAGATTTTTAATAATCTCAGGACGCGCGGGCACGGTATCGTATAGGGGGAGATTTCTCGAAGCTGCATAAAAGGCTTGATAGGCAGAAATATCGGCTTTTAAGCGAGCGGTTTCTGCCGCTAGCTGAATTGCCCAGCCGAGATTTGATTGCAGACAAAATGCGCCGCCTTCATAGGCCCAATCTGCGTATAAATTGCCGCCTACCATTGCCGGACAAATTGTGATTAATGCGATCGGTTTAGCAGCCGCCGCGTAGAGTTGAGTCATGCCTTGGTAGGAAAAACCGTACATCCCGACTTTGCCGTTACTTCCCGGCAAATTAGCTGCCCAATTGACGCTATCAAAACCGTCTTGTGTTTCGCTAACAAAGGGGTTAAATTCGCCTTCGGAAGTGCCGCGTCCCCGCACGTCTTGGATGACAACGATGTAGCCGTGTTTGGCGTACCATGCGGGATGGGAATATACTACTGTAGAGGCGATCGCCCTTCCGTAAGGTTGCCGCATTAACAATACTGGAAATTCGCCCTCCGCATCGGGGCGGTAGATGTCAGCATCTAAACGAACCCCATCTTTAGTTAGCATTGACGCTGTTTTTTTCGGACAAAGTTTCAGCATAAATCCTAAAAAACATCAACTAAAAAAGTTCGTAGTAACTGAGATGTTGCACCATTCTCGATAAGCATTTTATGAACAGGCTGGACGGCCTGTTCCACAATAAAATTCATCTCTTGTGGAACAGGCCGTCCAGCCTGTTCTTGAGGGGCAGGATGCCCAACCCCTACTCCCCACAATAAAATTCACTCTTTGTGGAACAGGCCGGAAAGCCTGTTCTTGAGAATGGTGCAACATCTCAGTAGTAAGGGCTTTAGCTTGTTCTCTAAGCACTCAAGTCCTTACTACAAACCTAGGACTCAAGTCCTTACTACAAACCTAGCACGGTACGAGTACATCCGATCGCCCAAGAACTCTCATATCTTCCTCATCGAGTTCGACTGGTGTACCGCTGCGAATTAGTTCCACAAAATCCTCATTCGGCACCATGATGCACAAAGTGTACAAACGTTCACTTCCCGTATTCTCAATTACATGAGTGCCTGTAGGAGGCACTAACAAACTATCTCCCGGTTGAATGCTAACTGTTTTGCCATCGCAGGTTGCTTGCCCTGTTCCTTTGAGTACAAAAAACATTTCTACTGCAAATTGATGGCGGTTGGGAGGGGTTTTGCCGCCCACATCGAAAATTTCCACGCAAACTGTTAATGAAACATTAGCTATTACCGGATCGAAGACGATAGCTAATCTATTAGTATCGCCCGGACTGATGCGAAATGCTTGGTAGTCTTTCGGAGACTTTATAACAGGAATCACGCACTGGTTTGTCATTTTTTTGTGCTTAATTGTTAATTGTCGTAGGGGCAGTGCCCCCGTGCCCGCCCAGCCCCGTACCCGCCTACTCAGTTTCTTAATCAAGAGGGGCAACCACGGGGGGATTGCCCCTACACTCATTCTAGGAATCATTGCTGACTACTATTTAATTGCTTCTAACATAGCCTGAGAATCCGACAAAAAACCAAAACATTGTTTAACGTTATAAAGAGTAGCTTGCCAGCAATACTCGGGAGATGTCGTAGCTGTACAATCTTTGACTAAAATACAGTCGTAACCGAGGAAATTAGCATCTTGCAGGGTAGCCATGACGCACTGATCGGCGTTTACTCCTCCAAAGAAAAGTGTAGTTCTGCCGAGGTTCCGCAAGATACTATCTAAAGGAGTATCCCAAAAGCCACTCATCCGATATTTATCAACACAAATATCCTCCGGTTTGGGTTTTAATTCATCGACAACCTGCGCCGCCCAACTCCCAGCCATCAGTACAGGTGCGTTGTTTTTTGGCAGCGGATCTCCCAAACCTACGCCGTCGCCTGTGGGATTGTAAACGTGACGGGAAGCTGCACTAATATTGAGCAAATCGGGGCGGTTCCCCCAGTTTATCCAAATAATTGGTACTGCGTGCGATCGCAATTTTGGCAGCAAATTTTTTAAAGGATTAATTGGAGTTCTGGCGGGCGTTACATCTACGCCAATATGTGCTAGCCAACCGTCGGGATGACAGAAATCGTTTTGCATATCTATCACCAACATTGCTGCTTTTGCTAAGTCCAAACGCAGGGTTTTAGTTTCTGTTTCCAGGGTAACAGGTTGAGGCGCGATCGGCGATCGGGTGATATCAGCAATTTTGGCATCAACTTTCCAAGCATTCGGCGGTACGCCCAAGGTGCGGAGAGAATCAGGATTCATATGATTGTGACTCAAAAACGATTTTAATGTTATAACAATTTGATTGTTACTAACTTGTCATATCTTAAATCTTTGTTATAATTAAGTATCAGGGGTAACTTTTTGATAAAATTTAGGATTTATTAACTTTATTAAACTTGGGCGGTCGCAAATGTTAGCGCCTGGGAATCATCCAACAAAAATTAATGTAAATTTACAAAAAGGGTAAATCTGTGAGCTTTACAATTCAAAATGCTTTAATTGCGGTTGATAGCGGTTATGAAACCGCAGACGTGCAAGTTGTGGATAATTGCATAAGTGCGATCGCGCCCAATAACCCCTCCTCTAATCTCCCCCCTTACCAAGGGGGGGATAGGGGGGGTCAAACAGTTATTAACGGCAAAAATAAGCTGCTGCTGCCCGGTTTTGTCAACGCCCACACTCACTCTTCAGAAATGTGGCAACGAGGCATTATTCCCCCTTTGCCGCTGGAGTTGTGGATTGCCGAATTATACGATTTTACGCCTCTCGATCCCGAACAAGTTTACTTGAGTGCCTTGGGAACTGCGGTAGAAACATTGCTGTCGGGCGGTACAAGCGTAGTCGATCATTTAGTTTTGATTCCGGGGCAAGAATTAGAGACAATCGCCGCCGCAGTTCGCGCTTATCAAGAAATCGGTATCCGCGCTTTTATCGGGCCGTTAATTCAAGATGAATCCCTGACAGCGGGAATGCCTGCGGGCGATAGCGGTATCGAACACGCGGCTTACATTCGCTCGACTAAGGCAACTTTAGAGTTAATGGAAACAGCAATAAAACAGTTTCACAATCCCGAAAAAGCTGTTAATATGTTGTTGGCGCCGACGGGAATTCAACTGTGTTCTGATGCTTTGTTTGAAGGCTGCATCGAATTGAGCGATCGCTACAATCTTTGCCGGCACGCCCACCTATTAGAAACCCCCGCTCAAAAACAGTTAGCTTATGAAAAATACGGCTGTAGCGCTGTCGAACACCTGAAAAAAATTGGTTATTTGAGTCCGCGAACTTCCTTAGCGCACTGCGTTTGGCTGGAAGATTCCGACATTGCAATTATGGCAGAAACTGGAGCGACAGTTGTACATAATCCCCTCAGCAACTTGCGCTTGGGAAGCGGGATTGCACCGATTTTGAAATACCGCCAAGCGGGAGTCAACGTATCTTTTGGCTGCGACGGCGCTGCTAGCAATGACTCTCAAGATTTGCTGGAAGCGATAAAAATTGGTTCGATTTTGCACAATATCACGGATTTGGATTACCGCCAATGGATTACACCGAGCCAGTCTGTAGAAATGGCATCCCTGGGAGGAGCAAAAGGCTTGAATCTCGCCGATGAAATGGGTTCGCTGACAGTCGGTAAAAAAGCAGATTTTGTGCTGTATGATTTAACCAGTTTATCATTGCTGCCGCGCACCGATCCGATCGGCTTGCTAATATTGGGGCGCCCGACTAATGCGGTAGACAGCGTTTGGGTAAACGGCAAGCAACTTGTAGCCGAAGGTAAGGTAAAAACGATCGATGTTCATGCTTTGAGGCGGGAATTATTCGATCGCAGCGAGTGGACTAGCAAGCGTCAATCGCAAACAGTGAGCGAGATTGAAGCGCACTACCGCCAAGTGATGAAACTGCAAGGTTATTCTTAAAAGCTATCCTCTGTTTTCCTAAAATACGATATTGTCCTTTGCTACAATCTCAAGTACCCTTAGACACCGTATTTTAGGGAAGCATCACCAGCGTTAAAAGTCAGTTAAATTATCCCATACAGCCTCAAACAAAAAATATCGGTAACAATAAATTCAGCCAAAGTAAATTAATTACAACAGGTAAGTCATAATAGAAAAGTAATATCGCTCCCCAACTAGAGATAACAGTTATGTCATTGAAAACCAGGCTGGCTACTGTCGCCATCATTACATTAGCAATTTTCGCAGAATTAGCGCCGGCACTTAAAATTAACCCCGTCAACCTCGTAAATCCTAATCACTCAAAAGCTGCAGCCATGACACCCCCTAACAACCAGAGCGATGTAGACGCCAGACTTGTTGCAGCTAATACCAAATTTGGTTTTAACTTGTTCAACACCCTCAGCAAACAACAGCCGAATAAAAATATCTTTATTTCACCTACTTCTGTCGCCCTCGCGCTGTCAATGGCATACAACGGAGTTAGCGGAGAAACCAAACAAGAAATGACAAAAGTTCTCGAATTAACGGGAATGACTCCGCAAGAAATCAACGCAGCGAATCAAGCTTTGCAAAATAGTTTTCAGAAAGTTGACCCCAATGTCCAAGTATTAATTGCTAACTCGCTTTGGGCGCAACAAGGCTTCTCCTTAAAACCAGAATTTATGCAAACAAATCAAAAATACTACAATGCTAATCTTACCGAAATAGACTTTATGAATCCGCAAGCTCTTAGCATCATTAACAACTGGGTGAGCCAAAAAACTCAAGGAAAAATTGATCAAATAGTCGAAAAAATTAGCCCCAATCAAGTCTTGTTTTTGATTAACGCTATCTATTTCAAAGGCAACTGGAAAACCCCCTTTGATAAATCTCAAACTGCGAACAAAACTTTCTCTTTAACCGACGGCAGTTCCAAACAGCATCCGATGATGTCCCAGAAAGGCATTTATGGGTACTACGAAACAGACACATTTCAAGCAGTCAGTTTACCTTACGGAAAAGAAGGCGCTCTGGCTATGTATATTTTCTTGCCCAACTCCAATAGCAATTTGGCAAATTTCTTGCAGCAATTAACACCAGAAAACTGGAATGAATGGATGCCAGAATTTACAGGGGTAAATGGTACAATTGAAATACCCCGCTTCAAAATACAGTATGAAGTTCAACTCGAAAACACACTCATAGCTTTGGGCATGGCAGGAATTTTTGATAGCTCAAAAGCCGATTTTTCTCCGATGACGACTGATAACAACGTAGCAGTAGATTCAGTAAAACACAAAACATTTGTCGAAGTGAACGAAGAAGGTACAGAAGCAGCCGCCGTCACTTCCATCGGGTTAACCAGATCTAGATCGTCTTTTGAAATGAATGTAAACCGTCCATTCTTTTGTGCCATTCAAGACAATACTACAGGAACAATATTATTTATGGGTACCATCGTTGACCCCCAATAATATCAAAAATAGTAGGTGCGTCAAGAAGTGTTCGATCGACTTTTAATAAAATAACCCTAGCTGGCGCACCCTACCAAGCTAATTATACGGTAAAATATCAGTCTAAAAATAATCATATTTGCGACAAATTGATGATTAAACTGCACAAATGGCAGCGGATACTGGCTTTAATAGTTGTTTTTGCGATCGCCCTTACCTCCTCCGCGATTTTATCCCCGCGTCTCTTGGCTCAAACCCCGCCCAAAACTCCAACAACCGAATTGCGCGGCGTCTGGCTGACGAACATTGACAGCGACGTTATTTTCTCCCGCAACAACATCATTGACGCTGTAAATCGACTGGATCAACTCAATTTCAATACCATCTATCCCACGGTTTGGCAAGGAGGCTATACGCTTTATCCGAGCGCTGCAGCCCAACGAGTATTCGGACAGTCGATCGACCCCTCGCCTGGATTGAAAGACCGAGACATCCTCAAAGAAATTATAGCACAATCCAACCAAAAAGGTATAGCAGTAATCCCCTGGTTTGAGTTTGGTTTCATGGCTCCCGCCGAATCGGAATTAGCCACACTTCACCCAGAGTGGCTGGCGCAGCGGCGCGACGGTTCAACTATTTGGAAAGAAGGCAAACACGATCGAGTTTGGCTGAATCCCTTTCATCCCCAAGTGCAGCAATTTATCTTAGATTTAATCCTAGAAATTGTCGATAATTATGACATAGATGGCATTCAATTTGACGACCATTTCGGCTTGCCAGTAGAATTTGGCTACGAGCCACTAACAGTGTCAATGTATCAAGAACAAATCAAAAGTCCTCCCTCCGACGACCCTCGCGAAACCTTCTGGGTGCGCTGGCGCGCTGACAAAATCAACGACTTCGTGGGGCGAGTTTCCCGCGCCATCAAATCCCGCAAAGAAAAATGTATTGTCAGCTTATCTCCGAACCCTTTTCACTTTTCTTTACCCGCCCACTTGCAGGACTGGTTTACCTGGGAAAGACGCGGCTACATCGACGAAATTGTGTTGCAGGTTTATCGCAGCGATATCAAACGTTTTAGTGCCGAACTGGAACGGGAAGAAGTTAAATTAGCTAAGCTTAACATTCCAACTGCGATCGGCATTTTGACAGGCCTTAAAAATAATTCCGTGCCCCTCAAACAAATTCAAGAACAAGTGCAAGAAGTGCGAAAAAGAGATTTCGCTGGCGTGTCGTTCTTTTTTTACGAAAGTTTGTCGAATTGGGCTAACGAAACCCCCGAACAGCGCCATTCGGCATTGCAAGAATTCTTTCCCACAAAGATGCAGCGCCCGCCATCCGAAGGCAGAATTTGAAACCCACGGTTAAAATGAGAAAAATCATACAGCGCTTAGGAATTGTCATCTTATCTTTAAGCGCTTTCTTAACAATTGGCTATTTCACTCCCAGAAAGTGGGGAAATTACTCGCAAGCCGATTGCACCATGTCTCTATACATTTCCAACCAAGGAATTCACACCGAAATCATTGTTCCAGTTAAAAATAAATATTTTGACTGGAATCAATTTTTACCGCTAACAGAAATAGGGCGGGATGCCACTTCTGATTATAAATATTTGTCTTTTGGCTGGGGAGATCGAGCTTTTATGTTGGAAACTCCCACATCAGGAAGTATCAACCCAGTTACAGCTTTCAAGGCGCTATTTCTCCCTACGCCGTCTACCGTACACGTTCAAAGTTATCGGCTTTTACCCCAAAATATAGAAACCAAATGTGTCAAAATTAGCGGCGAAAATTATCTGAATATGGTAGATTTTATTAAAAATTCATTTCTATTAGACGCAGCAGGTAAGAAAATAAAAATTAGCTACGGCTACGACAACAGCGATAGTTTTTATGAAGCAAAAGGTAGTTACTATGTTTTGAGAACTTGCAACGACTGGACGGCAGAAGCTTTGCAAAAAGCTGATATCAATACTCCTTTATGGTCTACGCTTTCTTCGGCGATTATGTTTCATCTTAATAGCGGTTGCGAATGTCACAAATAAATGGTACTAGGCAATCGTAAGACTCTCTTTACTTTAGGTTATAAAATTTATAATGAATGATTATGTATGGGTGGGAATCTTCCCTAAAGTTGCATTCTTTTTTTTAGCTGGTATAATTAGCAATTTGAGGAAAAATTATGAACGTAATTCCAGCGATCGACTTATTGGATGGAAAATGCGTCAGATTGTATCAGGGAGACTACGCGAAGTCTCAAACTTTTAACGACAACCCCGGATCAGTCGCCAGACAGTGGGTAAATGAAGGCGCAACCATGCTGCATTTAGTAGACCTCGATGGCGCCAAAGCAGGTTATCCAGTCAACCAAGCAGCCATTGAAGCGATCGTCCGATCAGTAGACGTTCCCTGTCAAGTAGGTGGGGGAATGCGCGATCGCGCCTCGGTTGCTGCTATCCTCAATTTAGGCGTCCGGCGCGTCATTCTCGGCACTGTAGCCGTCGAACAACCGCAATTAGTCGGCGAATTGTCCGCCGAATTTCCCGGCCGAATTCTGGTCGGCATTGATGCCAGAAATGGTAAAGTTGCTACTAGAGGCTGGCTAGAAACTTCGGAAGTTTTAGCGACAGAATTGGCGCAAAAAATGGCCGAGTTAGGGGCGGCTGAAATTATTTACACCGACATTCACCGTGACGGTACTATGGAAGGGCCGAATTTGGAATCTTTGCGCGAAATTGCTAACGCTATTTCGATTCCGGTGATTGCTTCCGGTGGCGTTAGTTCGATCGCAGATTTGTTGAGTTTGCTGGCTTTGGAACCAATTGGTGTCAAAAGTGCGATCGTTGGTAGGGCAATTTATACCGGCGATATCTTGCTAAAAGAAGCAATTCAAGCAGTCGGACAAGGGCGGTGGCAGGATGTACCGCCAGATTTGGGTTCTTCAAGTTTTGCTTGATAGTCATGTCGAGTTAACTGGCTACCCAATATGTAACAGTTATCAATTTTCCGACTCACAGTCAACAGTCAACAGTCAACAGTCACCGTAGAATCGTATTTCTTACCATCATCGTACCCATGTTTTTGAACCATACAATTACAGCTTTAAGTTCTGGGATGGCTTCTCTAGTTGCTCCCATACCTTTGTTAGCAACAGTCGAGGCAGAAAATTCGCCGATCGTCCTCAGCGGAGTTTTGCTCACTTTGGTAGTGATTTATCTCGCCAGTAAATTAGGCGCGGAAGCGGCTAGAAACTTCGATTTTCCGCCGGTTTTGGGGGAACTTGTAGCAGGGGTAATTGTCGGGGTATCTGCTTTACACCTAGTCGTTTTTCCCGAAGCAGGGCTGTCAGCATCAGACTCAGGGATTATGACAGTTCTGCAATCGATTAATCATCTGTCTCCTGCCGCCCTCACCAGTGTGTTTGAATCCCAGAGTGAAGTCATTTCAGTGCTGGCTGAATTAGGCGTAATTATTCTGCTGTTTGAAATTGGCTTAGAATCGGATATCAGACAACTCAAAGAAGTGGGGGTTCAAGCTGTCGTTGTCGCTTGTGTCGGCGTGGCAGTTCCCTTTGCCGCCGGTACTGCGGGCTTGATGCTCATTTTCCACACGGCGGCGATTCCGGCGATTTTTGCGGGGGCTGCTTTGACGGCAACCAGCATCGGAATTACCTCCAAAGTTTTGTCGGAATTAGGACAACTCAAATCTAAAGAAGGTCAAATCATTGTTGGTGCGGCGGTGATTGATGATGTGTTAGGAATTATTGTCCTAGCTGTTGTTGCCAGTTTAGCGAAAACTGGTGAGATTGATGTTGTTAATGTCATCTATTTGATTGTCAGTGCAACTGCTTTTCTGCTAGGTTCGATTCTATTGGGCGGTGTGTTTAACAAAACCTTTTCAGCAGTCGTAGACACACTCAAAACTCGCGGCAATATAGTGATCCCGGCATTTATCTTTGCTTTCTTCATGGCGTTTCTGGGCAATGCAATTCATCTCGAAGCGATTTTGGGTGCGTTTGCGGCTGGTTTGGTATTGGATGAAAGCGATGCCCGCGAGGAGTTGGATGAATTGGTGAAACCCATCGCCGACTTATTTGTACCCATCTTTTTTGTAACAGTGGGATCTCGGGCGGATTTGGGGGTTTTGAACCCAACAGTGCCGGATAATCGGGCTGGCCTTTTGATTGCCGTATTTTTGATTGTGGTTGCGATTTTTGGCAAGCTGGTGACTGGTTGGGTGGTGTTTGGTCTGCCGGGAATCAATCGATTGGCGATCGGAGTGGGGATGATTCCTCGGGGCGAAGTCGGGTTAGTGTTTGCCGGCATCGGTTCGGCGAGTGGGGTTTTGGATAAACCCTTAGAAGTGTCGATTATTATCATGGTGATTCTGACGACATTTTTAGCGCCGCCTTTTCTGCGGGTTGCCTTTGGCGATACGGTAGAGCCTCCTGCTAGCGGGGAACCTTCTAGCGAGCAAATCGTTTGATTAGCGGGTGATATTAAGTCGGTTTTGAGGTGGTTGGGGGCGATCGGCTGGTATTGAATCACTTTCCGGCGATCGTCTCCATTGCTACTCATTCGCCTGCAGGTTATGTTAAATTTCCACACCAACGGCACCAGCCGCCGGCTCTAAACTTTCTAGCAGTGCGTTTGACACATTTTATCGATCGACCAAGCTGCGGTTTTGACTAAGCTTATAGTTGCCTTCCCACCGAGTAAAACTCCTCTCAAAACCCACAATGCCGTTCATCAAAGCTTCACGAAATTTGTTCGATAAACTATCCTAGTGCGATTTGTAGCTAGCTTCATAAGGAATGAGAATTAAATAACTTAGAATGCGTGATGGTTCTTGTGGGATGGGCGTCCCGCCCGTCCAGAAAGGGCGGGCGGGACGCCCAACCCACTTTCAAGAGTGTAAATTATTTAATTCGCGATCCTAAGTGTCTATCATCAGAAACGCTATATATAGAGGAATGCGATCGCAATTATTTACCAACGAGTGCTACAGCACCGCTTTGCAAAACAGGAATTTCAATTCGGAACTCTGTTCCTTGATGGGGTTGAGAGAAGCACTCGATGGAGCCACCGTGCTTATCAACTACAATTTGATAGCTGATGGATAGCCCTAATCCTGTTCCTTTACCAGTTGGTTTTGTGGTGAAGAAGGGATTGAACACCTGTTGTCTAACAGTTTCCGTTATCCCAGGTCCATTGTCTTGAACTTGAATCACCACGTTTTTAGAATAACCGGGGCCAGTTTCGTTTCTGACTAGCTTAGTCCGAATAGTGATGCGACTGGGATTTGTTTGAATGTCTTTTCGAGAACGGTGATTGTCGTAGTTTTCTAAAGCATCGATCGCATTTGCCAGAATATTCATAAAGACTTGGTTCAACTGTCCGGCATAGCACTCTACTCGCGGTAAGTCGCCGTACTCTTTAACAATTTCAATAGCAGGATGATCTGGTTTCGCCTTCAGTCGATTTTGCAAAATCATCAATGTGCTGTCAATTCCCTCGTGGATATCAACTGGCTTCATTTGGGCCTCATCCAGTCGCGAGAAGTTTCGCAGCGACAGGACAATTTGACGAATGCGATCGGCTCCTACCTTCATTGAAGTCAGGATTTTGGGTAAATCTTCACTAATGAAGTCCAGCTCGAACTCTTCAATTTTTTCCTGAATTTCGGTATTAGTTGGATAGGTTTGCTGGTAAAGCTGAATCAACTTTAGTAAATTTTGCGTATAGTCCGCAGTATGGCTCAGGTTGCCATAGATAAAGTTGACTGGATTATTAATTTCGTGAGCAACACCAGCAACCAGTTGCCCCAAACCTGACATTTTCTCTGCCTGAATAAGCTGTGCCTGAGTTTGCTGTAAGGTTTTGAGTGCAACCTCAGCTTCCTCTTTTGCTTGCCTCAAGGCAGCTTCGGCTTGCTTGCGCTCAGTAATATCCAGTGCCAAGGATGCAACTCCAAGAATCTTTCCACCATCCCCTACTAAAGGCGTATTGAACCATTCGCAAATAATGGTTTTGCCGTCTGTCGTAACATTTTCGTTGACGCTGTAGCGTCCTCCGGTCTCAATCAACAGCTCGCTCATAACTCGATCGACCACCTTTCGGGCAGACGCAGGCACAATTAATTCTGCGGGATGGTGTCCGATCGCCTCTGTAGCCGTGTAACCAAAAATCTGCTCTGCCGCTGGATTCCAGGCAGTGACTTTAAAGTTTAAATCCCATTCCACAATTGCCAGTGCACTTTGGCGGAATAGAAAAGATAGTCGCTGTTCCGACGTTCTGAGTTCTTCTTCTGCCTGTTTCCGTTGAGTAATGTCAATGCCTGTTTTGATGATGTACTCAATTTCACCTTGATTATCCAGTAAAGCAGTATCTGACCAGGCAATCAGTCTGAGTTGTTGATCTTTGCTCACCCAACTGCCTTCATACTGCTGGGGAAAATTACCAGCTTTTAAAGACTCAAAAGTAGTTGTGGTTTGTCCAGCTAAGTCTGAGTTCGGGAACAAGTCCCAAAGGTAGCGCCCTTTCACTTCACTAAACGAGTAATCAGTCGTTTGTTCGCAAGCTCGGTTAAAGCGAACGATTTGTCCCTGCGGGTCGAGCACAACTACCAGGGCACCTGCAATTTCAAGAATGGCTGAAACGAAATTGCGTTCCACTTCAACTGCTGTAATCAGTTCCTCTAACTGGGTTGCCATATTGTTAAAGGCGATCGCCAATGTCCCCAGTTCGTTTTGGCTGTCGATCTTGACCCGCGTCTCTAATTGCCCCGCACTGAGTTCAATAGCTGCCGTGGTTAAGCGCTGGAGTGGCACCACAATTTGCCGAATAAATAGAAAGCCAATGCCAATAGCAACGATCGTCACCACCGCCAATGAGCCTCCCATAATTGAGAGCATTTGGTAAACGGGAGCATAAGCCTCAGCCGTTGGCAGTTCTACAACCACATTCCAATTCACGCTCCGAACTAAGGCACTGGCTCCCAATACTTCTACCTGCTTTAGACCCTGATAAACGTTAAGGCGCTTAGTATCTTCGGATGCTTTCAAGAATTGAAAGAAGGGGCGCTTAGAAATATCTTGAAGTTGAAAGGTTTCTGGCTTACTATCCTTTTGAGCAATGAGAAAATTACGCTCATCAACTACATAAACATAACCCGTCTTGCCGACCTCGGTTTGGGAAACAATAAACCAGAGAAAGTTGAGATTTACCTGTGCTAATAGTACCCCATCCACCTCATCTCGCTCATTCCGAATCGGAACCGCCAGAAGGGTTTTTGGTTCGTGGGTTTGAGGATTAATTTCTACAGGACTGACATAATCTTCCTGTTGTTTGAAGGCACGAATAAACAGTGGCGAATTGGCGGGATTTTCTAACTTGAGCGGTTCGTAGGGTGAAACTGACGCGACAACTTGTCCCTTCCGGTTCAAAATGGCAACGGCTTCATAAGCATCATTATGACGAGTCAACCCTTCCAACAGGCTCTGCTGCGCTTGAGGTTGAAAGTTGGTGAGTCCTTTGACCCTAGCTAAATAGCTCAGTTTTCGTTTCAAGTCATCTAAATAATTATCAATCTGCCCTCCTGCTGTCTGACTACGCTCTTGTTGGAGCGATCGCGATTGCTGGATCTGCGCCTGAAAGCTGAGGTAGATCAGCAAGGCACCAGTGGGCAGTAAGCTCAGGAGAACCAAAAAGATCAAACCATAGCGGAGCTGATGTGCAATAGAAAAGAAGCGTTGCCAAGGATGAGAACGGGAGCTTCTGGCGATCGGCAGAACGCGCTCGTTGCGTTGATTTTGCATCGGAACTTAGGATCAATATTGGTAAATCAATTAATGCGCGCACTAAGGAGACACATCAATTTGGCCAGTCGTCACAGCATCTCGGATAATCTTGAAACTGTCCTCTTCCTGAGCCGTGAGACTACCACGGAAAGGGGCAAAATCGTAGATTTTCTCCTTGAGCCCAAACTTGTAAAGTTTTCCTTCCCAGCGACCTTGCTGGGTTAATACAGCCGCATTTAGCACCAGATTGGGAATGTCCTGCAGAACGCTAGTTAGGACTTGGCCGGGAGCCAGTTCGTACTGATCCTTGGCCCAACCAATCACAAAGACTCTTGGCTTTTGCGTAACGGCTTTTAGCGCGGCTAACCCTGCCTCATCCGCGTTGATTGTCAAAACATCTACTCCAGAGGCCACCATATCCCTTGCGACTTTGGTGGCTTTTTCCGTATCAACCCAAGAATTGAGAAAAGCAGTCGAGGCTTGAACAGAGGGATTCGTTGCCTTCACTCCCCGCCTAAACAAAGCTTCTTCTTCTTTGTAAACCGGATAAGGTGCACCCACAATATAGCCAACTTTATTGCTTTTGGTCTTCATGGCAGCCAAAGCGCCTGTGAGGTAGCCAACCTCACCCGATCGAAAGGCAACAGCCCCCAAATTTTGGTTATTCCCTGGATAGGTTGTAACCAAGGCAAATTTCGTTCGCGGAAATTCTTTAGCGACCTTTTCGGCAGCTTTGATATACCCACCACTGGCTGCAATTACCAGGTCATAGCCTGACTGGGCATATTTGCGAATGGGAGCTTCACTATCTTCATCGTCAATATTTTCAGTAAAGTCTACCTGAGCATTAAATTTATCTTTAATGAGGTTTAATCCTTCAAAGCAGCCTTGACCCCAACTGTTGTCGTTTTTGGAGCCTGGGACGACCATTGCCACTCTAAAGCTGCTAGAGGTACTTGCTTCAGGGGAAGAGTTTACGTTCGGAGTCGATCGGCTGCAACTAATCGCAAAAAATAGAGCTAGAGCCGCCAGAGTCATTTGTTTCAAAAGAGATTGAATTCGCATAATAGCTTTTCGTAGCAATATTACTTTTTCTACGCCGATAAATTTGTTGAAGGGTATCTCAACAATCTTCACAACTCTTACTGTAGCTGGCATTTAATGACTCTGACAAATTCAGCGTAACACTCGTTTAAGCTCAAAAACAAGTAAGGACACGGCAGTGCCGTGTCCCTACAAATATCACCGGAAATTAACCGAATTTGTTTGCTATTACTTAACAAACAGCATTTCTTGATAAGTAGGCAGAGGCCACAAATCATCAGCCACTTCACCTTCCAGAGCATCCGCATACTTGCGAACCTCATCCATCAAAGGACGAATTGTTTGCGAAGCATATTGCATATGGTCTTCTGTCGAAGCAAAATCGTGCTTGCTCAAAGCAGCACTCAACTTGCTTGCAGTATCAATCATGGACTTAACCAGCACCGCTACTTTTTCGGCCGTTTCCTTTTCCAGTTCAATCCCAATCTCTTTCAACTTAGAAACCGTGCCGGAAAGTTCAGCTAAATACCTCACCGCAGCCGGGTAAATGATGGTTTTTGCCATGCTTGATACCAGTTTTGCTTCGACTTCAATTGCCAGCAAATACTGCTCTGCATAAACATCGTAACGGCTTTCCAATTCCACGGGAGTCAGAACACCTGTCTTTTCAAACAAGTCTTCAATGTATCCTTCCTTCAACACGGGTAAAGCATCGGCCGTAGTCCGCAAGTTAGCTAAACCCCGTTCCTCAACAGCCATTTTGTGCCATTCTTCCGAATAGCCATTGCCACCAAATACAACCGCACCGTGCTCGTCCATCACTTCTTTGAGAATGGTTTGGATGGCAGCATTCAGTTCAGTTCCGTTAGCCAAATCGCTTTCTAATTTGTTAGCAATCCAGTCCAAAGAATCTGCAAGAATTGTATTCATCGCCACCAGCGGCCCGGAAACAGACTGACCGGAACCTACTGCCCGGAATTCAAATCGGTTTCCAGTAAAGGCAAAGGGCGAAGTCCGGTTTCTGTCTCCAGCATCCTTCATGAAAGTAGGCAGTGTTTCTACACCTAAGTTCATAATTCCCCGACATTTAGAGTCCTTAACTTCTCCCCGGCTAATTTGCCCGAAGATATCTTCTAATTGCGAACCCAAATAGACAGAGATAATTGCTGGTGGAGCCTCATTTGCACCCAATCGGTGGTCGTTGCTGGCAGTAGCAACTACCGCGCGCAATAGCGGCCCGTATTTGTGAACTCCGCGAATGACAGCGCCGCAGAAAACTAGAAATTGTATGTTCGAGTGCGGTGTATCGCCGGGGTCTAATAAGTTTCCTTGGGTGGCATTCCCGACCGACCAGTTGACGTGTTTGCCAGAACCGTTAATGCCGGCGAAAGGCTTCTCGTGCAGCAAACACATAAAACCGTGTTTCTTCGCTGTGTTGCGGAGAATTGTCATGGTTAATTGTTGGTGGTCGCTGGCGACGTTTGCAGCTTCAAAAACTGGTGCAATTTCAAACTGACCGGGAGCTACTTCATTGTGGCGGGTTTTGGCAGGAATTCCCAGACGGTACATTCTTTCTTCTACTTCCTGCATGAAGACTTGAACGCGCTCTGGTATCGCTCCAAAATAGTGGTCGTCAAATTGCTGACCTTTGGCAGGAGGTTTGCCAAAAAGGGTGCGACCTGCTAGCAGTAAATCGGGGCGGTTGTTGGTGAAATTGGCATCTACCAGGAAGTATTCTTGTTCGGAACCGCAACTGGAATTTACCGGAGCAACTTCGGTATTGCCTAATAGCTTTAACACTCGAGTTGCTGCTTTGTTCATGGCGGCAATGGAACGCAAAAGCGGCGTTTTCTTGTCTAAGGCTTCACCTGTCCAGGAGATGAAAACAGTAGGAATGCACAATGTCATGCCGTTGTCTGTTTCCATGACATAAGCAGGGCTGGTGACATCCCAGGCTGTATATCCGCGAGCGGCGGCGGTGGAACGGATGCCGCCGTTGGGGAATGAGGAACCATCGGGTTCGCCTTGTACGAGAACTTTCCCTGCAAATTCTGAGATGACGGAGCCGTCGCCTTGCACTGAGATGAAACCGTCGTGCTTTTCGGCGGTGCCGTTGGTTAGCGGGTAGAATACGTGGGCGTAGTAGAGGGCTCCTTTGGAAATAGCCCAATCTTTCATTGCTACTGCAACTACATCAGCTACGGAAGCATCGAGTTTTTGGCCTGTTTGAACGGTGTTTTTTACTGATTTGAAAATGCTTTTGGGCAGACTTTCTTGCATCTTGCTCAGAGTAAAAACGTCTGTTGCCCACATATCTTCTAGCCGCTTGGGAGGCCGACTAGGCATCAGTTTGCGGTTGACGATTTGAGAAATTGCTTGAACGCGCGATTCGTTTCCACTCATGGTTATTTTTATTGGTATTGCGGGACGAGTAGTTGAGAAAAAATAGATGTTAGCAAAAGTCTAACTATTGACGAATATCCTGGATTTACCCAAGATTTTGCACCATTCTCAAGAACGGGATCTCCGGCCCGTTCCACAAGAGATCAATTTTCTCGCTTCACAGGCCGTCCAGCCTGTTCATAAAAGGCTAATTGAGAATGGTGCAACATATGAGATTTACCCAACATTTTTTGTCAAAGCTAACTTTTGCGAGAATGCCTTTTTTGGCAGGCTCTACAAGATTGGATGAGCGATGCGCCATCACTTCGCCGTCCATCGGGTGTGACAATCCACTGTGAGATGCGGTTGGATTTCGGTTATTAGCAGCAATAAAATAGATGACAAGATCCTGTACTAACTTGAGTCAACATTATAGATGTCTGCACTGCACAAATTTAGTAACTAATCTTTACCCTGGTCAGCTCAAAAATTTTGTGCGAATCAATTCCGATGAATTCAGGTCAAAACTACTTATGGTTTTTAACCGTTCGACGATCGATAAATCGCAGTCCAGCAAACAACGCACTCGTTTAGGGGTTTTGGAGAATTATGGAGAGTACACAATCTACACTTGGAGAGTTTAAACAATCATTAACTAAATAAATGTATTGTAGGCTACATAATTTTATGTTTTTTTCATAAGGGTCGATCGCACCAAGCGCACACAACCACAGGATTTCAGTTTAACAGGACGCGGGGCGCTGAAACTGAGGGCGATCGTACATTTACCTGAGATGTTGCACCATTCTCAAGAACAGGCTGGACGGCCTGTTCCACAAAGAGTAGATTTTCTTGTGGAACAGGCCGTCCAGCCTGTTCAGAAAAGGCTAATTGAGAATGGTGCAACATCTCAGTTTACAGGACTTACGCAGGCATACTATATATAGTGTGCCAAGAAAGGGCTCTCGCTTTGGCGTTGCTAAATTCGGGTATGAAATTTGTAGGGGCAATCCCCCGTGGTTGCGCCACCGCTGACGGGGTAAGCTTTTATTTAGCACCGCCACAAAACTTTCCCAGCGCAGTAATGGGGATTTCTAGGGATATAAAATGAAGAGACTTAGAGCAATATTTTAGACAGTTTGACACGCATTTATTTAAGCATAAAAAAGTAAAATTTAAACTTTTATTTAACTGGTTGGTAATCAGAAGACTTCAGAGTATGAGCCAAAAAGCGTTCTGTGTAGTACAAAGCTAATTGATTGCTCGGCCCATTAAAAACTGCATCAAAAGCGTGTTCAGCCCAAGGAATTTCGAGCAAAATAGCCCGCTCGCCCGTGGCTCGGAATCGTTCGTAGAGCGATCGACCAAACTTGGGCTGAACGATATGGTCGCGACCTGCATAAACCAGTAGAGAAGGGGGAAGATTCGGTTTAATATAATTTATGGGAGAAGCCCGACGGTAAAGCTCATTCAGTTCGTCTGGGGTTCCTCCCAGAAAGGCGCGCAAGACGGCTCGAACATTTATGGCATCAGGAAAAGGTGGGTCATTGTATCCCCGAATCAGGTCATTTGGCCCGTAATAGTTCACTACTGCTCGAACTGGAAGCACACTAGAATCATAAGCAGTTAGCATTGCTAAATGGGCACCTGCAGACCTTCCCATCAAAGCAATTCGAGCGAGATCAATTTCCCAATCAGCAGCATGAGTTTTGATATAGGAAAGAGCGGCTTGTACGTCGTCAAGCTGAGCAGGAAATTGATACTTGGGAGCGTGGCGGTAATCAATTGCAACCACACAATAGCCTTGGGCGGCCATATAGCGGCTGAATTCCTGATTGTAATCGGGATTACCTCTTTGCCAAGCTCCCCCGTAGAGGGTGATAATCGCCGGATATTTGCCAATTTGCATCGGCCGATAAAGGTTTAATTGCAGTGAAACTCCGCCTGGGTTGGCAAATACAATAGCCCGATCGATCCTAACGTCTCTGATGGGAATTCCTCGGAACGTATCTGCGAGGATAAACGGTTGAGGGCGTAGCTGCGCGCGATCGGCTTGAGGAAGGGCTGCTAAATAGTTTTCCCCTAAAACTGCTTGCATTTGGGTAGCTATGGCTGCATTGGCTGCTGGAAACTGAATCAGGGGTAGCAGGCCCAGGATGAGGGCGAACAGGTTACAAATGAGTAAAATAATGTAGACTTTGCCTTGATGCCGTCCCAGCAGGTTCAGCAGAAGGGCGATCGTATTGATACCAACCAACCAAGGACTGATTTCTGGTGCTCCCACCGCCAAAGGGTACAGGAACATCGTGGGTGCTGGTACGATGATCCAGAGACTGAGAAATAGGGCGATCGCACTCAGGAACCAAGAAATAAATGGCGAGACTAAGAATGCTGCTAATAAGGGTAACTTTTTGCGGTTATTCTTGTGGATCATCGGATTATGGATAATCTCCTAGCACATAAGTTGGCGGTGATGGAACCCTTGATGCAAGCGGCTGGTTAAGCGTGTCCTGAATTTATCACCCTCCCAGGAGCGAATAAACATTACTTAATTTTTGCTTTCATCGCCCTAGATTCCACTGTGAATCCTGGAATATCTTGCAGTTCTGTTTCGCTCAAACTGTACTGTTCGCAAACCAAACTCAAACGAGTCCCGGTACTTTTAACAGCGTTGACAGAGTGAGTCAAATCTCCTTGAAAATAGATTAGCGAGTTGGCTTGCGGCTTAATCTGGCCGACTTGCTGTTTGTTGCGCCGCAGTATCAATTCTCCCCCTTGCAAGTTCGGCGGTACTTGCACGTATAAAACGCTGACTGCTGCGGGAGGTTCAACTGTTTTGCAGTACGATCGCAAAGATCGATCGATATGCGGATCGACGCGGGAACCTTCACCCAGCAACAAAGGGTTGAGGTAAAAAGCATTGCATTCAGGCTGTAATGCTTGGTCTAGATAGGGTTTGAACAAGGGAAACCGCCGTTCTACTTCGGCGATTTCCGAACGTTGAAACACTACGGAAAACCCTTTTGTGCCAATGAAATCGCGATTGAGGTTGTTGATTGCTAGATAAGGGGAGGCTAGAATTGCTCCTCGCAAGTCGTTGAGGTAGTCGATCGAGAAAGCGTTAGGATGTTGGCTATAGTATTTCAAGGCACTCAAAAATCATCAAAGTTTAAGGAAACAGCAGATAGAAATGCAGCCATCGATCAGACTTGGGATTGCTTCGTTCCGCGCAATGACATAATAATGTTTATTTGTGTCCGCCTACTTAAGTCAAAGGTTTTTCTTAACTGCGGGCGATCGCCCGGAAGTGTCGCAACCGAGTAGACAACTGCCAAATATTACTATACAGGCGATCGACTTTCGCCGCTAGTCTGTGTGATTCGATTATATTTGCCATTTGCTTATAGATGATGCCGCTCAGCAGGCGATCGCCCATTTATTTTAACTTGTCCAATTGCAGAGGCGATCCTAATTTGGGCGATCGCATCCTGCCTCTGTTTTATCACCGATTTCTTGAGTTTGCTAGCTAAAAAACCGAGGGGTGTTGGTGCAGGGTAAACGCATCTAAATTAATTTGACAAAAACGTGAATTTGTGCATGACTAAATAACTAAAAAAACCTTCTTAAAATTCTTAATCTTAACCCGACTTGAGCAGATTAAATCAGAACATTAAAATTTTATGAACTTCTTAAAGTCGGCTAATTTTCCTTCTTAGATAGGTGTTAGATTTCGAGTATTAACTGGCAGAGTTTAAAATTTCCACTAAATAATTATTGTCCATTGCCGCTCGATACCCTTTCATTGTTAGACTTTGTGCCGGAAGTTTTCTCTGGTTTCAGTAAATTTATTGCTAGCCTCCGATTGAAGTGCAAAATTTTCGGGAGAGTTCTGTTTCCGAATCCGGCTTTCATCTTCACAAAATGTAACATCAAGCGTCCAATGTAAGCTATTTTCAATGCCCCAATGACGGAGGATAGCCCCAGCAATTCTCTCAGCATTACTGCTTAAACTACTAAGCGTAAAAACGAGCTGAGCGTGGTGGTTTTAGGATCGTGGATTAAATAACTTCCGTAGGTTGGGCGGAGTGGAACGAACCCTCCGTTTCACTCCGCCCAACAATCAAGCGTGGCGTTGGGTTTCGTTCCACGGGCCCAACCTACAAAAAATGCAAGTTATTTAATTCTCATTCCTTAGAATCGCCCATTCGCACCCCAGCCCCTGACTCAGTGCAACTGACAGCCCTGACTTGCTACAATCCAGCTAAAAAAAGGGATTGCTGCGACAAATTCCGGCACCATAGAGAAATAACACGATTAACGAAGCGCTAAAAGATAAAACAACGAACACTTACGAATTTAGAAGCATTACTCGATCGCCTAAATGTTGGACTCTGACAGGATGCCCACCAGCCCCTTCCGGGACACGGCTGTGATGCCGTGTCCTTACCCGTAACTTATCGGCGACAGCCTTGGGCGATCGCCCTTAACACCGCTAGCCGCACTTCTGGATGAGATTTCTCAAGCCCGTTAGCCCGAAAAACCCAGTGTCCGCCGCCCGCGTGCTCGATCGCAATTTTCTGACCGTCAGGCAAAACTATTTGCCACCAATTCAACACAGTGGCTTTAATAAGGTGGCACTGAATTTCGTTCAGTTGAACCTCCATTAATTTCAGTTGACGCATGATTGGATTTTGGGCAGATGACTTCATGATTTTTCTCATTAAATGAATTCGACTGTTTCTCGGCTTGGATTTCAGTTTGCCGATTTTTGAACTTAACTTCACCTTCCGAAGTTTTTGCCTTAACTTCCCTTTCCGAAGTTTTCGCCTTCACTTCCCTTTTACCACCTTTAGGCTCAACTTTCACTCCAAAACCTTTAGACTTAACTTTTCCTGGGGCAGAAGTTGAAGTCGGTTCCGTGGCCGGCTTCTTAAACTCCGCGTCTAATTGGTCTAAAATCTCCTCTTGTTCGGGAGTATGTTCCGCTGGCTGGTCTGAATTTCTGGGATTGTATTCGCCAACCAACCTTGCCAAAAATTCCGAAATTGACAGTCCGGCTGCGGCTGCTTTTTTCGTTAAAAGGGCGTAAGTGTCGGTTTTTATGCGAATTTGTTTGAGCCGGAGGTTGGGATTGTTGTCAACGGTTTCGGCAATAGTTACTGCGGTAATCCTTTCTTTTGGTATGACATCGACAACTTCTTGCCACTTTTCCTGTAAACGACAGTCGCCATATTGGTCGGTGATTGCGTGTTTGAACAAAGGGACAACTTGAGCAACGCAGCTAGGCAAAATCTCAAATCCTGCTTTAATTAAGCGCAGGCAAATGCTCGCAGCTTTGATAATTTGTGTGCAGTAAAAATACTGCCGACCTAATGCTTGTTCGCAGTAACTTTTAAAAGTTTTGAACTTGTCTTTGTACAATCGCAGCTTTCGGATGGCGTCCAGCATGATTCCTTGACGCACGTAGTCTAGGAATCCCCTTTTGATTTCGCCTGTCAGATAGTCTAAATCGTGAAAGGGTGATTGATTCTGGATTTCTTCTTCAAAGTCTAGCAGCGGGCCTGCAAAGTGAAAGTTGGAGGCGACATCGCCTAGGTAGAAGTTGTCAATTGATGTGGGCATGATCGGGAATGGTTCGAGAAATGGCACGATACCACGGAAGTTGTGCGATCGCAAAGTAGAAGTTTTGCTCTGGATCTTTGATACAATTTTGAGTTGGGCTGTCCTGTGAGGTCGATCGACCTTTTACATGGCATCACCTCCTCGGCGTTGAGAAAAAAGGGGCTTGAGGTATGCGCCCAACCCCCAAAAAAACGCTTGGGTATGCAAGCACAATTGATAGACGCTACAAGTAAGGCGGTTCTTCAAACCTGCATTTTGACCTTGGAGGCTCGCCCGGCCGCCTTTGTTTTGCCTACCAACATGAAGTTTACGTCTTATTCAAGCCTTTGTCAAGACGTTTACATCATGAATATTTCGTCCTATGATAGAAGAAGATTTACAAGAAAAGGAGAAGTCTCCATTGAGACTACTCAGAGAACAAGCTGGACTAACACGCCCTCAAGTCAAAGAAAAAATCGGAATTTCCGAGCGAAGACAAGCTGACTGGGAATTAGGCAAGGCTCTACCTAATGCTGAAAACATACTTGCTATGGCTAACCTGTATCAGGTTTCTCTAAAAACTATGTTTGAGGTTTTAGGATTAGACGTAACCAAAATTCCCGATGACTTGCCAAGTCGTGAGCCCTCGCCGAAGGACAACTAACCCGCAGGGGTTCGGAAATGTCTAGGGAAAAGGGCTTGAGTAATGCACCCAAGCCCGGAAAATAGGCTTGGCTATGCAGGCATAATGGGTAGAAACTACAAATTGGGCAGCTTGCTAAACCAAAGCGTTTCCACCGTCCGGCTAAAGCAGTCGCCTTTGTGTTGTCTCTCTATTAAACAACCTTAGTTGTATTTCACTGATTTGTCAACAACTTTGGTTGTGAATTTGCTATGATATGCCCAGAAAGAAACAAACTCAAGAGTCGAAAGATATACCAGCACTGCAAATCTTGCGGGAGGCAGTTGGTTTATCGCAATCCGCTTTAGCAAAGCAAATTCCCGACAAAACCCGCACAAAAACCCTAACTCAGCAAGCCATTAGCAAATGGGAACGAGGACTAGACGAACCCGAACTGACCATTGCTCAAATGAAAGCCCTTTGCAAAGCTCTCGGAAAAACGCTTAACGATTTACCTGACGACTTAGGCCCACCACATCCCGACTGACAACTTTTGTTGCTTAGTTCTAATTAGACCAACCTAAAAAAGCAGATTATATCCCCGACTTCTTGAAGAAGTCGGGCATCTAACAAGCAAGTTATAAAGAGGATATTAAAGTAGGATTTGGTATTACTTACGGAGAACAGAAGTGATAATCACCGTGATAGTGGCGCTTGCAATCAAAGTGAAAGCAAGTTGCACAACCCATTGGGTAGCTTTCTGGTAGTTATCGAACTTGTCATTGAATCTGTCGGTTTTGTCATTAGTTTTTTCAACATCAGTTGATAATTTCTCAACTTCTGCCGATAGCTTGTCTAGCTTTTCAATAACATCGGCTAGCGTCGGCTCGTTACTTGCAGTAGTTGTCATTGCCGTTTCCTAAAACTAACAATCATCATTTACAATGATATCCTAATTTTAATAGGAATTGAGATTATCGATCAATCCGTAATTTTCGCTCTCAGAGCTTTAATCTGCCCTCGCTTGGTTTTGCTGTCGAGACGCTTGCGCTGGGAACTACGAGTCGCTTTGCTGGGTTTGCGCCTTTTCGGTATGACGATCGCACTTTTAATCAGTTCTTGCAGCCGTCTCAAAGCCTCTTCCCGGTTTTGTTCCTGGCTGCGGTGTTCCTGGGCCTTGATGACAATCACACCTTCGGAGGTGATGCGCTGGTCGTTGATTTGCAACAAACGCTCCTTGTAGCGATCGGGCAATGAGGAAGCTGGGATATCAAAGCGCAAGTGAATCGCACTCGCCACCTTATTTACATTTTGTCCCCCCGCGCCTTGAGAGCGAATCGCACTAATCTCGATTTCGCGATCGTCCAGGAACACTGTATTAGAAATTTGTAGCATGATTCATCAGTGAGATTAAATATACCGGGAAAGCAGTGCATCTTTTATATATAACTTACTTTGGTAGATAAGTTATTTACTACAATTCTTAGCTATCAGGATGAATTCCATGAGTCTTTTTCTATCCCATAACTCTACTTGGTTAGAATCAGCAAGGTTGTAAGCATTTTTTGTAAATCTGTTGTTGGTGATTACTATGGCTTTATTTGCTTTGTAATATCTGACAGATCCTGCTACTTCTTGAACGGCTTTAATACCAACTGGTCTTTTGGTTCTTTTTGCTTGAACCACCGTTTTTGACCCATCTTTGTACAAAATTATATCGGCTCCATAATCTTGACTGTCTTTAGTTAAATTAACAATATAACCACAGTTGATAAAATGGAAAGCTAGAAAGTTTTCAAACTCTTTGCCAGTCATTTCATCCACTTCCAGAATGCCACTGTCTGATAAACATTTTCTTGGCTCTTCTTCTTTCCATGTATCTACCCATTCCCAAATCATATTTACCGCAGCGAAAACGATAGCGGCTACTAATATAAAATCTAACATAAGATTATATTTAGTTTAAAGAAGTATTTACGAGCGTACCAGATTTACTCAATATAGTTATCTACCCATCTCACAAGCACATTGTGATCTTAATTACTGATTATCTACGAAAACCCTGAATTTCTGAGAATTGATAATAGGTGCAAGGAAACAATCAATGATAACTGAAAATGCTGTCAGCAATGGGTGATACAATAGCCAACAGGCTAAACTACACCCGCTCGACTAGACGAGGTAGAAGACTATGACGAAACCGCATGATATCATTCGAGAGCAAGACCGCAGATTGGGAGAATTAATGGCGATCCTCTTCGAGGGCTTTGCTAACGCACGTCAGCGATTCCTCGAACCAGGCGGCGATCCTCGACAGCCGGCATCAGGTTTAAAAGGCGATGATTACATGACAGACGCAGAAAGACAATAAGCACTGACCATCGCCCGATCGCTCTTTAACGACGAATATATTAAAAGCTATCTCGAAAAAAAACGTCAAAACAATTTGCAACCCCAGAATAATTAGTAAGGTGCGCCGAAACGCACCCTACAAAAATTAATTAGTCCGTAGTACCGGTTTGCAGCGACTCTTTAGCAGTCTGCGTCCACTCAGAGTGGAAGAATTCGCCACGCGGTTTGTCGGTGCGTTCGTAGGTGTGAGCCCCAAAATAATCACGCTGAGCTTGCGTGAGGTTTTGTGGCAATCTTTCGCGCCGGTAGCTGTCGAAATAGTCCAGCGAGGCGCTAAATGCTGGCACTGCAATCCCCAGTTGGCAAGCAGTCGCTAACACGTCCCGCCAAGCTGATTGGCGATCGAGAATGCTCTGTTTGAACTCCGGCGCTAACAGCAAATTCGGCAATGTGGGATCGTCCTTGAAAGCTGTTTTAATCTTGTCCAAAAATCCAGCCCGAATGATACAGCCGCCCTTCCAAATTCGGGAAATTTCGCTCAAACTCAAGTCGTAATTGTACGACTTCGAGGCCGCGCTCAAAAGTGCCATGCCTTGCGCGTAGGAGCAAATCTTCGAGCAGTAAAGCGCATCCCGAACTTTGTTCACAAACTCTTTAGTATCGCCTTCGTACTTGCCGCTAGGCCCGGTCAGTTCTTGGGAAGCTTTGATGCGCTCGTCTTTGTAAGAAGACATGATTCTGGCATTCACAGCAGCGATAATTGTGGGAATGCTCACGCCCAATTCCAAAGCACTCATAACAGTCCAGCGGCCGGTGCCTTTTTGACCGGCTGCGTCCATAATTACCTCAACTAAGGGTTGCTTAGTTTCCGGATCAATGTACTTGAAAATGTTAGCCGTAATTTCAATCAAAAACGAGTTGAGCTCGTCTGTGGTATTCCATTCGGCAAAAACTTCTTGCAACTGCTTGCCGTCCAATCCACCAACGTTTTTGAGCAAATCGTAGGCTTCAGCAATGAGCTGCATATCACCGTACTCAATACCGTTGTGAACCATCTTCACGTAGTGACCAGCACCACCAGGGCCGATGAATGTGACGCAGGGGCCGTCATCTACTTGAGCGGCAATTTTGGTGAGAATTGGCTCTAGTAGGCCGTAAGCAGTGCGGGTGCCACCGGGCATCAAGCTAGCACCATTCAGCGCGCCTTCTTCGCCGCCGCTGATGCCCATGCCGACAAATCCCAGTCCGATCGATTCTAAATCTTTGGTGCGGCGTTCGGTGTCGTCGTAGAGCGAGTTGCCGCCGTCAATAATCATGTCGCCCGGTGACAGCATGGGTTTGAGCTGGTCGATGACCGCATCTACGGCTTTCCCAGCTTGCACCATGACTAAGATTCGGCGTGGGGTTTCTAGGGCATCGACGAATTCTGTCAGAGTCTTGGCGGCTACAATGTTCTTGCCGGGGGCGCGTTGGGCCATGAAGTCGTCGGTTTTGGCTGCGGTGCGGTTGTATACAGCCACGGAGAAGCCTCTGCTTTCGACGTTGAGCGCTAGGTTTTCGCCCATCACTGCTAGACCGATTAAACCAAAATTTTGCTTTGTCATGCTAATAACCCGCTGGTTGTTCCCGCTTGATGATAGGTTTGCGAGAGAGGAAAGCGAGGCGGGGTGTACCGCTTTCCGGTGGACTAAAAGTATTGGACAATAGACCTAGGAGGTTTAGGTTTATTTTTATATTCTCAGAATTGCTGTTTGGTAAATCAGTAGGGTTTTTTTAAGATTTAAGGGATATTAATGACGGGGACAGGTGATGATAAGGCAGGTATTATGTCGATCGCGGTAACGGTAGATACAAACAAGCGGACATTTTGAGGAAAATTTAGGAGACTGTTGTAACTATGGAAGATTTGCAGTATCTCGCGGCCTGGGTGAAGGAGCAACACGCTCGCGAGTATATTTTGACTTGGCTACTGAGTCAACAGGGGCTGTGGTGGTCTGATGGGGATATTTATCAGGCCGTTTTGCAAAAGTCGGGAAAGCTTTTGAAAGCTTATGTCCAAAAAAGGCAAGCGGGAGAGTTATTTGAGGGAATTTCGGAGAAGTTGGTGGGAGATGATAATTGGGATGATTTGGTGCTGAGTTTAGGGCGAATTGTTGCTGTTTATCAAGAGGAATTGCTGAAGCTGCAAGAGCGAGATCGCAAGGGGGATGGGCTAAAAAAAAATTTGATTAGCCAACCGTTGACTGGAGATTCTTTGTCGCTTGAAGTGCAGCAAGCTTTGCCCGATCCTTATGCGGATACGCTGACGGGGAGATAATTGTCGATCGACTTTTCGGAGGCACAAGAATCTCAGAAACCGGGTTTCTTCCTATATTTCTCGTACTTAACCAAAAATTGTCGCAGAAACCCGGTTTCTCGCCAGCCAACTAAAGAAAATGGATCGAGATTCAAGGATTGAGAATAGGTGTAAGATCGAGGAGAAATCCGGGAAGTACATCTTCACCGGAAAGTGTTGGTGGTTGGTCAAAAGAGAAATTAATAACTTCTGCTACATCTTCAGACAACCGATAGATTTCTACTAAAGGCGTTTGCGGGTCAATTAGCCAACCTAAGCGACAGCCGTTAGTTCGATAATACCGCATTTTAGCCCGCAATGTTTCTAGGGAATCACTTTGCGATCGCAATTCTATTACAAAGTCCGGGCACAGGGGAGGAAACCTGCGCTTATCTTCTGGAGATAATGCTTCCCAGCGTTCTCGGATTACCCAAGCAGCATCAGGGGAACGCTTCGCACCGTTGGGTAATTGAAAGACAGTGGAAGAGTCAAAGACTTTTCCCAATCGAGTCTGACGATTCCACAAACCGAGTCCTAGGTTGAGATCGGAATTTCTGATGCCGCTTTCGCCGCCTGTTGGAGGCATAATAATTAGTTCTCCTTCGGGGGTTTGTTCTAATCGCCACTCTTCATTAGCGATGGACAATTGATAAAATTGTTCGTCGGTTAAAGCGACGGCGGCAGGTAGGTTGAGAGTTATAGTTTCCATCGTTGATATATCGCCAACTAGGTTGGTTTTATTATAGAGCGCACTTTCCGACAATTTTATCAAAAAAGTCGCAAATCCCAGAAACCCGGTTTCTTCCCTTATTTCTCGTACTTAACCAAAAATTGTCGCAGAAACCCGGTTTCTCGCCACGCAGCTAATCCCAGAAACCGGGTTTCTTCCGATATTTCTCGTACTCAAGCCAAATTATTCGCAGAAACCCGGTTTCTCGCCACCTAACGAGAGAAATTAGATTGCAAATCCGCGATAATTTATCACAATCACCCGCGCCAAATTCCCCACGCTAACCCACAAGTCCGCCGGGGGTTAAAACCCCCGTCTCATAGCAAAAGTCCTCTCAAAGAGGACTGAAAGACACATTTTTGAACAAGCATTGCAATATCTCCCTCCCCAGTCGGTTTCAACCGACTTTCGCTATGAGACAGGGGTTTTAACCCCTGGCGGACTGTTTGTTTAACTCTAAATATAACTGCTAGCTTGACGGGTAAACATGGAACAGTAAATTCCGTTTGATGCTATCAATTCGTCGTGAGTTCCTATTTCTGCTATTTTACCGTTTTCCATCACGGCGATACGATCGGCAATTTTGGCTAATCCCAATCTGTGACTGATGACTATGGTTGTTTTCCCGGCGGCTATTTGACGAAAGATGCTGTAAATTTCGTGTTCTGTCTTGGGGTCGAGGGCGGCGGTTGGTTCGTCAAAAATTAGCACTTCGGCTGTAGAAAGCCGCATTAAGGCGCGGGCGATCGCAATTCTTTGCCACTGTCCCCCCGATAAGTCTATGCCGTCTTCTAATTGTTTCCCCAACGGAGTCTCTAAACCTGCGGAAAGACTATTGACTTTTGCACTAATTCCTGCTTCGGAAATAGCTTCGTTAATTGCGGTGTCATCTGAGAGGGAAAGCAAGTCGCCGAAACCGACGTTTTCGCGAACTGTGGAGGGGAAACGGGCGTAATCTTGCATAACAACGGCGATGCGCGATCGCACGTATGCTAGAGAGTACGATCGCAAATCTTTGCCGTTCCAGTCGATCGTACCACTTGTCGGGTCGTACAGGCGGCCGAGGAGTTTGCCAAGAGTTGTTTTACCCGCGCCATTTTCACCAACAAGCACTAGCATTTCCCCCGGATTAATCGTTAAGTTAATATCCTCAACCGTGCTTTTATTGCTACCGGGATAGCAGAAAGATAGATGCTTAATTTCGATACCAATTTTATCTTTTGTCAACCCCGAATCTTGCCCGCCTTCGGGTAAACTAGGCAGGCGAGATGCCACATCCACAAGCGGAGACTGCAATTCTGGTTTGAGTTCCAAAAGTTGAAAAATCGGACTAACACTGAGAGAGATATCGTACAAATTAGTAGAAGTGTTAATCAGCATATGCAAACTTTGCTTTACTTGGACAATCAAACCAGAATAGAGTGCTAAATCGCCCAAAGTATAGCGACCACCCAAAGCTCCCATTACTACATAAATAAATGGTAAAGCCACTCCAATTCTACTAAACATCGACCAGAAAAGTACAACAAAAGCTCCTTTTTTTCGGATTTGCTGCATCTCGCTAAAAAATTGCAAAAACTGATCCTGCCAGCGTTTGAGCCAAAGTTCTTGCAAGCCAAACAAACGCAATTCTTTAGCATATTCTTCGCCCGTCAATACTCTAGCGGATAAGTTCATTTCGCGGCTGATTTTAGCTTGCTTTCTTTGAACTCTCCAGATGATTCTGCTATATTTTCTTTGGGTATAAATTGAGGGAGATGAGGAGATTAATATCAGCAATGGCACCCACCAAGCTATTGCAGCAGCAAGGCCTATCGATGGAATAAATATAAAAATTCCCGTGATAGTCATGCTGATGGTAAAGGCGAGTTGCTGTATTTTGGATACTCCGCTTTTTGCGAGTTCTACTATATTTAATAGTTCCGGGTTTTCAAAGAGGGCAATATCGTCAAAATTGGCGACTTTTTCGAGGACTTTTCCTTCGACAAAGCCTTGAACGCGATCGCGCAAAGATGTCGCGACAAAAGAGTTCATTGTGTCTAGGGCATCGCCGACTAACTTGAGACTTAAGACTCCGCCAATACTCCACAGCAATATTGGTCGGGAAAGCATCAAAGCAAAGGGCTGTGCTGTTTGGGTTTGCGACAGCAACCGAGATACTTCATCAATGATTAATTTATCTAAGAATAGCACAGCAGATGGGGCAGCACCGCTGATAATGTTGAGTAATATTAAATTGCGGAGTTCTATTGGTGCGGCTTTGATTATCAGGCTCAGGCTGCGCCGCAAAGCTTGGAAGGTGGTAATTTGGATGGGTTGCATAGTTTGTGGGTAGGTGTCGGGTCTAGTCATCCCCGGACGGTATATTGTAACAAAGGTGACTTTCACAATTTATTCTTACCGACTAAACTCTGGTATTCCCCATATCCGAATAGTTCCATCACCATGACCACTAATAATTTTTTTTCCATCTGGCGTAATTGCAAGAGAAATGAAACGATTGCTTGTGCAATACCTTTTTATATAGCGAAGTCTTTCTCCAGTATTTAAGTCCCATATTTCAATAAACCACTCATAAGATTCATATTTTATGAATCTATAACCAGCAGATACAATTCTTCGACCATCTGGTGTAAGTGTAAGAGCTTCTACTTCTCCAGCATAACTGTTTAAAGTTAGCCGAACCTCTGGATATTTCTTTGATGTTAAATCCCAAACTTTAATCTTTTTGTCATGGCTGCTAATAAGTGTTTTACCATCTGGCGTAATAGCCAAAGCATAAACCCACCCTAAATTCCTTCCTATAATTGTTCGCAATTTCCCGGTTATTAAATCATAGGATCTGATGGTTTTATGGCTTACAATTAGTCTCTGTTGGTCAGGAGAAATAACCATAGAGTTACTATCCCACCAATAAAGAGACCAAGAGTTAAATGAATAAATTTTAAATTTTTTTAAGAGTTCTTGGTTGTTTAAATCCCATATTTGAATAATCTTGGTGTCTTCTACGCCAATTAACTTTTGCCCATCGGGTGTAATTACCACTAAATAAACTTCATTTGAACAATGTAGAGAGTGTCGTAACTCGTTAGTCTTTAAATCCCAAATTTTAATGGTGTTATCGCAACCCGCACTAACAAGCGTTTGCCCGTCTGGAGTAATCGCAACACAGTAAACACAGGCTTCTAGCGTACTAAGTAGCTCTCCGGTGTTTAAATTCCAGATTTTTATAGTATTGTCCCACGGACTACCACTAACAAGTCTCTGTCCATCTGGTGTAATAGCCAAAGAAGTATGAATCAACCCCAAATCACGATCCAAATCACTATCAAAATGACCATCAAGGGTATTAAGACACTCAAAATATTGATAGGGATTGTATTCAACAGTCAAAACAAAGACATCAGCAGAAGCGCTTAAGTTTGCACTCGCTTCATTCAAACAGAAACGACTGATAGATAGGAAAACCCTAGCTACTAACTTTTGCAGCTTTTTCCAAAACCACCCTTCTAAAGCCGTATGAAAATCTAATACATTTGGATCTACAATTGTATCAATATCTGCTGTTTGATATACCTCTATATCTAGTTGTTCGTCAGCTTCTACTATCGTATCTGTCTCTTGAATTGCCTCGAATTCCTCTGTACTTATATCTAATTCTTGTGTCTCATCAACTATTGAATTATCTAAATTTTCCTCGGTATCTGTTGAGCCTGAATCTAAAGCAAATATTTCTTGGAGCAGCATTTCATAGGAAATTAAGTAAGATATTATTCTGCTAGAAATTCCAGTATATAAAAAGAGCTTTCTTATATCTTGCGTATACTTCGGGGCTAATTGAGATGTTGCAGTTACTTGAAAATAACCTTGCTCATTCTGAGTAAAAGTTAATGTACCATCTTGAGCAATTTCACCTCCGGTTGTTTCCCAATCAACCTCACCAGGCGCGATTGAAAAGCCGAATTGATCTAATCCTTTAACAACAAATGTTTGTTTTTCGCTCGATTTAAGATAAACAAAACTAGGTTTAATTTCTAAACGCTTTAACACAGGTAGCAGGATAACTTTAGCTGTACCGCTAAGCTTTCCTAATTTTGCGGTGACAGTAACTTCGCGCTTTTTATAATCGCCTTTAAAAGCTCCTTTATTGGTAATTAATCCACCAGTTGTACTGTTCCATATAACATTCATTATGTCTAAAGGATGGCCAACCTGATCTAATCCAGTTACAGTAAAAGAAAATTCTTCTTCTGGTTTAAGTTCTACCTGTTCAGGAGATATTTTTAGCCCTCTCACAACAGGAGTAACAGTAACTTCAGCGTTAGCGCTTAAATGTCCTACATTGACGGTTACTTGACAATCACCTTTTTGCTGTTCTCCACTACAAAAATTGCCATTTTGATCAATGAAGCCGCCTGTTGCATTCCATTCAATATCGCTGACAGATATTTCTTCACCTCGTTGATTTAAAGCAACCACATTAAATTTTTGGCTTTGTCCTGGCTCTAAAGTAACAGATGAAGGTAAAATATCTATGAATGTTAACCGAGAATGTTCGTAAACTTTAACTTCTGTGCAAGTGTTAATTGTCCCTACACTTGCTTTAATAATAACAGTTTCTTCTCGGTCGCCCGCATAAAAGATGCCCTGACTATCAATATTTCCACTAATTGCTAACCATGTAACTTTTCCAGTTTGTATGTTGTTACCATACTGATCTAATCCTTGAACTTCAAACTGAAAGCTTTGACCAAACTCTAATTGAGATGTTGAGGATGTAAAAATTATTTCTGTTAGCTTCGGAGGTGCAATAATCGTAATTGGGATAACTCGACGAATTGAACTGACTGAAGCTCTAACTTCAAAATCTCCTTGCTTGCTTCCAGCTATAAAATTGCCATTTTGGTCAATCCTTCCACATTCACTACTTACTAACCAAGTAATTGTCCCAGTTTGTATCTTTTTACCATACTGATCTACTCCTTTAACTCGAAACTGAAAGCTCTGACCAAACTCTAATTGAGGTATTGAAGATATAATAATTAGTTCTGCTAGTCTCGGAGGTTCAATAATCGTAATTGGAATAACTCGACGAATTGAACTAACTGAAGCTATTATTTCAAATTTACCTTGCTTGCTTCCAGCTATAAAATTGCCATTTTGGTCAATTTTCCCTCCTCCGCTTACTTCCCATAATACAGTTTCCTGCATTTGATTTCGTCGTTGATCTAAAACTTGTGCTGTAAATTGTTGCGTTTTACCAAACTCTAAAATAATACTAGAAAGAGTAACAGAAATCTCAGTTATTCTAGGAGGCTGAATAATAGTAATTGTGACAGAAGTCTCAAAAATGCCTATCTTTGCTTTAACTTCAAATCTTCCTTCCCGTTGACCTGCTGTAAATAAACCTTGTTCGATTTTCCCTCCGGTAGTTTCCCATTTAACATCTGTATTGTTAAGGCTCATCTCTCTATTATTCTGGTCTAAACCTTTAACAGTAAAATGCTGATCTTGACCACAAAGGAGTGCTTGGGGAATTTCAGTAATAACAATATTGCTTAGTTTTGGCTCAGAACATCCTTTAATAGGATGGAGTGGTTTTCCTGTTTTTGTGTCCAACAATTTTACCCAATCTTTACCTGCAACAGCAAGAGTTTTTCCCTCACAATTAATTGCTACAGAGCTAATCAATTCAGGCTGTTCTGGTGAAGTGTAGATGATTCTATTATCTTTTAAATCAAAGATGTTAATTTTTTTGGAAAAACCTACTACAAGTATATTTTGCTCGACATGACAAGCTATAGAATTAATTAATCCTTGATATTTAGAAGTATTTACAAGTTCTAAAGTGTCAGCCGGAAATTGAGTATAAAAGTTACCACCTCCCAAGATTCCGGCACCTAGGCCTGCACCTATTAATGCACCTATTGGGCCACCAAATGCAAATCCAATTGCCGTAGTTAATCCTGTACCTGCAACAATAGCCCCAGCGCCCAATTTATTTGAAGATCCTTCTTCAGATTGTGATTTCCAAAAGTTGACAACACCATCACGACTTCCACTAATTAAGGTTGTGTTGTCTGAAGTAATACTTAAAGATTGAATCCAATCCGATTCCCCTTCAAGACTACGTATGAATTGACCGCTATGTAAGTTCCATACTGTAATTTTTTTATTAGTGCTACCGCAAACGATAAATTTTCCTTCATGAGAAATACATAAGCTCAAAACAGAAGATAGTTTTTTTGGACTTTCTATAGTTCTAATTAATTGACCCGTTGTTAAATTCCATATTTTTATATTTTTGTTTGTGCTACCGCTGACAATGGTTTTTCCATCAGGAGTGATAGCAACAGCAGTAACCCAACCATGCCAACTTAGCCTATTTAATGTATGAATAAGCTTCCCTGTTTTTAAATTCCATACCTTAATAGTTTTATCGGCACTTCCGCTAACCAAAGTATTTCCATCAGGACTAATAGCCACAGACAAAACCCAGTGCGAGTGTCCTTCAATACTACGAATTGTTGCCCCCGTTTGCAAATCCCATACCCAAATCTTTTCCCAACTCCCTCCTACTAAAATAGTATTATCTGGACTTATTGCTAGAGAAGTAATAATATCTGTTGGGCAATTAATTAAGTTTTCTGGTGTATTTTCCATCAACCAAGAATTATCACCACGAAAAACTCTGTAGGCAAATTGTTTAACTCTGTCTGATGGATCTTTGATAGACTGTTCAATCAATAGTTCTAAACCTTGTTGACCATAATTGAGAGTCTCTGATAAAGCAGCAAGTCTTTCTTGCTCACTTTCACTAGATAACTGCTTCTTAACTTCTTCAATTCTTGTAGACATTCTATTTCTCTCCCAATCATTAACTTTCTGGTCTTTTGGCAGCGACAAGCAACACATTAGCTAGGTGATAGGGTTCTAGCATAAATGTGGGGCTCATAAAATCTCATCTAAGTTATCTATGTAGATTATAACAGATGATCTGTTAATCATTGTAAATAATGATGACATAATTTCTCTTTCTTTTTCTTTATCCCCAAGTTTCCTAGGTTGGTTGAAAATTTATCAGTGCATTACACTTACCCACCGTTAAAAAATTGCTTTGCGGTCAAATTTAATTCGGGAAACACTGCCGATTCAACCCTTTCATCTCCTCGAAACAGCTTAATTTGATACTCACCCTCTACTAACTGATAAACCGATAAAGTAGGCTGTTTCGGAGAACCAATATAACGGCTACCACCTAAACCCAAATAATCTACAATCCAATATTCAGGAATGCCTAGTGCTTCATAGTCAATCATTTTGTGGGCATAATCATCCCGCCAATTAGTGCTGACAACTTCAACAACTAATTTAACGGAATTTCCCTGAGTAATAACTGATTCTCTTTCCCATCGAGACTCATTGGCTGCTACGGCTTGTTTATCTAATACAATTACATCGGGATCGTAGCCAGAGTTATCGCTAAATTTAATTGTACATTCCTTGGGAATAAAGTAAGGAAGCTGTAGTCGCCTGATTTCTAACCCAAACTCGATCGCCTGAAAACCGGCGCTGGCTGAATGTTTACCAGTTGGATTTGGCATTTCAACAATAACTCCGTTATGTAATTCATAATGTCCGTTTTCTGGTTTTCCTTCCAGAAAATCATCAAAAGTTATTAACTTGGATATTGTTTGAGTCATCCGAAAGCCTCTTTAGTGATAGGTCGATGAATAATTATATTTTGAACTCGATCGAGGGATACGATCGCCCTTTCCATCTCAAACTCTACCAGATCGAGCGATCGCCCTGAATGAATCCCACCATAGCATAAACCGCTTTATGCCAAAGTTATCCAAATGTCAAACGCCGCACCGTACCATCATCTGTAAATCGCTGTTCGCCAACGCCAACAACTTCCACAATAACTTCGCGTTCTGATATCAAAAATTGACCCTCGCGCGCGGCAATTTCAACGATGATTTTTTCCCCTTCCAAATACACCTTGTAATTAGTAGTAGCCCAGACACCTTTTTCGTGTTCAAAACTGTGTCCATCGTCCTCATAAAGCGTCCATTCACCGCTTCCGGGCCAAATTCGCATTTTTAATGACTCAAGCGGTTCTTCGCTGACAAATTGCCTCACAGGCGCTAACGCCATTATGCCCCCGCCCCGCACGTAAAGCGGCATTCTCTCCAAAGGTGCATAAGCTAAAATGTGCATCGGGCCGTGATAGCATTCGCCCGTCCACCAATCGTACCAAGTACCCTCCGGCAAATACACGGCGCGATGCTCAACTCCCGGCCGGTAAACAGGTGCAGCCATCAGCGACGGGCCCAGCAATACTTGATCGTAAAGATGATAAGTTGTGCGATCGCGCGGAAAGTGATATAGTAACGGTCGCAAAATCGGCGTTCCCGTCGTCGCAGCTTCCCAAAACAACGTGTAAATATAAGGCAACAACTGATAGCGCAAATTGATGTATTCGCGGCAAATCTTCTCAGTGCGATCGCCAAAAACCCACGGTTCGTGCTGCGCCGTACTCATCGCCGAATGACCGCGCATCAACGGATACAGCATCCCCACCTGCATCCACCGCGCGAAAAGTTCAGCGGTTGCATTCCCCGCAAAACCGCCGATGTCGCAACCGACAAACGCCACACCGGAAAGCCCCATATTGCAAAGCATTGGTAGCGACATTTCTAAGTGTTCCCACTGCGATTGATTGTCGCCCATCCATACCGACGAGTAACGCTGAATGCCCGCAAAACCCGATCGCGTCAGCACAAAAGATCGATCGGCCGATCGCACTTTTTGCAACCCCTCAGCACAAGCTTTCGCCATCATTAAACCATACAAATTGTGCGTTTCGGCGTGGGTGGCGCGATCGGATTCCGGGCCTTGCGGTGCATCCAGGGGAAAGCAGATGTGTTCGCCGCCGTCACCAAAAGGCCGTTCTGCGATCGCAGGTTCGTTCATGTCGTTCCAAATCCCCGCAATCCCAACATCTGTCAGAGTTTTGTGCAATTCGCCCCACCACTGGCGCACCTCCGGCCTCATGAAGTCGGGAAACACCGCTTTGTCCGGCCAAACGTAACCGTGGAATAGCTTTCCCTCTGCGGTGCGGACGAAATAGTCATTCTCCACACCGCGATCGAAAATTTCATAATCTGCTTCCGGTTCGTACTTGACACCGGGATCGACAATCGTGACAACCTTAAAACCCGCTGCTTTCAAGTCTGCGATCAGTTTCGCGGGATCGGGGAAACGCTTCGGGCTCCAGGTAAAAACGCGGTAGCCGCGCATATAGTCGATGTCGAGGTGGATGACATCGCAGGGAATCGCCCGATCGCGAAATTCCTTTGCCAACTCCCGCACAATGTCCTCGGATTCGTAGCTCCAGCGGCATTGGTGGTATCCCAGCGCCCATTTTGGCGGAAGCGGCATCCGGCCAGTTAACTGCGTGTAGGTGGCGATAATTTGGGCGGGTTCCGGGCCGTAAATGATGTAGTAGTCGAGTTCCGGGCCTCTGGTTTCCATCCGCAAAACCCCCGGTTGTTCCGCGCCGATATCGAATTGACTCCAAAATGTAGTGTTGAAGAAAATGCCGTAAGCGCGATCGGGATTCAGGGCGATGTAAAATGCGATCGCCTGGTACATTTCATCGGTGAGGGAATTGTAGTCGAGGGAGTCGGTTGTCCAGTTTGTCTTGACTTCGGAGAGTTTGTCGAGAAAGCCGGTGCGTTGGCCGAAACCGTAGAAGTGCTCGTCTGCTTCGATGCGCTTCCAGCCCGCGGTTGCACCTGCGCGCCATCCCATATTGCGATCGCAGTCGCTAGCAAAGGGTTTTCCCGATTTGTCAAAGCATTCGATTGCAGGGCGATCTCGCTTTACGGAAATTAATATTTGCGCTGTTTCAATTTCTATTTTTTCCTCGGTTTCTCGCACTTCAAATGGTATAATTTCCCACTCTTCGTCAGGGACAGTTATTGAGTACGATCGGTTGTTAAATTCACCTGTGGGGGACATTCGCACTCGGATTAAATTCGGTGCGAGGATGCTGATGTTTAGGGAAGTTTCGCCGCAATTAAAGTGAATTGTGCGTGAAGCGCAGCTATCCCGTAGGGAATCGGTTTTATTTATGGATTCTACCGAACCGATTGTTGACCAAGGCTGTTCAGTAGTTTGGAGTTTTCCGAAGTATTGCGGCATATAGGATTTAGTAATTGGCAATTAGTAAACCGATCGTGCAAGCCGCACTTGACTGCTGTCATCTAACTAAAGGAGGAATATAACTTGTCAGCATTTCAAGTAAATGAACAAATAGAGTGAAATATACTTCAGCAATACCGTGGCTAGCCGAATAAGCTACTATAAAAAATGAAATAGGTATCAATAAACCCAGTCAAAAATAACTGACACCTTGCACCCTTTTCAATCAGGCTTTAGGAACAGGCAAGATGCCTGTTCCACAAAGACTAAATTTTCTTGTGGAACAGGCATCTTGCCTGTTATTGATAACGGTGCGAGATGTCAGAAATAACTTAAATCCGCTACTATAGCAATCCTTGCAAAAGTCGTAAATTTTGTACCCCACCCCAACCCTCCCCGAACCCGTGAGGAGAAAGTAAGAAATTCACAAATGATGCAAGGATTGCTATATATCTATCGCGCGATAGCTTCCCATAACTCATAGGGGATATCAGTTAAATAACTCTAGCCATCTTCGCCTCAACTGTGAACTATTCTCTTCCTTCGCATCTTCGCGGTTCATTATATCTGGTAAACAACAAAGTGGAGCTTTCGCTGCACAATTACGAAATCTCCACTTTTCTCACTATTCTAGTGGCTGCAAAAACCCTCTTGTCTTCACTCGATCTTACTTGTACAAAACAGCCTCTTTCAAAGTCGCGATTTTACCTAGCGCTTCATCAAGATCCTCTTGGGAGGCGCCGTGGGCAACTATTGCATCTGTCAAATGCTTCACAATTGCATCAAAGTGTTCAGGCTGTAGATTCAAACCTGCGTGTGCTTTCTCCATTGAACGGCCTGAGTATTGCTTGGGGCCTCCAAGGGCATAAGAGATAAAAGCAGTTTGATGGCGGCGCTGCTTTTCCATATCTGTATGATCGAAGAAATGGCTCACTATCTCGTCAGCCAAAACATCGCGGTAAAAATCATCCACCATCTCTTTAATGGCTGGCTCTCCACCCATTTTTTCGTACAATGTTGTTGCCATATCGTTTCAGCGAGTTATTTTTTTCACTTACTCTTTAATTATAGCTGGCAGCTTTGCTTTTTTCCACTCGGTGAAATATTAATTTAATCTAAAATAATTCCTTAGTAACTGTTGCGACTGCTGGTATTTTTTAGACAACTTTATATCATTATAAACTTTATTAAAGTTCTATCGCCAGTTAGAGATGGTCGATCGCCCTTCCAGCATTTTGACCTAATGCACGGATTGCTTGTTTTAGCAAGATGTTTCCTACACACCACCAACACCCAGGGTAAACGCATCTAAATTCATTTGACAAAAACGTGAATTTGTGCATTACTAAATAACTAAAAAAAATTTCTTAAACTTCTTAATTTTAACCCGAATTGAGCAGATTAAATCAGAACCTTAAGATTTTATGAACTTCTTAAAGCAGGCTAATTTTCCTTCTTAGATAGGTGTTATAGCGGTTCTCAAGCGTGGTGAGGTATGCCCACGGAGCCCACGGAGGCCACGGAGCCCACGGAGGCCACGGAGCCCTATGCCCATGAGTACCTCATCTTTCTGATAAAGGCTATAGATTTCGAGTATTAACTGGCAGAGTTTAAAATTTTAACTAAATAATTATTGTCCATTGCCGCTCGATACCGTTTCATTTTTAGACTTTGTGCCGGAAGTTTTCTCTGGTTTCAGTAAATTTATTGCTAGCCTCCGATTGAAGTGCCAAATTTTCGGGAGAGTTCTGTTTCCGAATCCGGCTTTCATCTTCACAAAATGTAACATCAAGCGTCCAATGTAAGCTATTTTCAATGCCCCAATGACGGAGGATAGCCCCAGCAATTCTCTCAGCATTACTGCTTAAACTACTAAGCGTAAAAACGAGCTGAGCGTGGTGGTTTTATTCCACAATCGTCCTTCACTAACTATCATGACAAATGTTTTTAATCCCGTCCATAATTCTTGATTATGCACTTGTGGTAACTCGGATACATCCACAGTCCAGACTGGGATTTTTTCCCCTCGATGAAGTCCCGCTTCTACTTGTTCATACTCATCATATTTTTTGCCTAAATATTTGGCTTTTTTAGCGACTTCAAACCACTCTTTTACGGCTTTGTAGAGGAGTTTATTTATTCCATTTCAAGGCTAAAAAATAATCTCCTTTTCTCTTGATAATCAGAGATGTTATGTCTTTTTGACATCAATAGAGCGTCTAGACTTATTACACTTCCGGCAATTTATAACATTTCTATTAATGGCGGAATTGCTGTCAGCTCGTTAGATTTTTTATCGACTTTTTTTATCATAAAACCAATTGATGAGATGAAGACCACGCAGCGACTATATGTAGCGCTTTTTGCTGGTAATTTCGGTCATAAGATTGTTTCATCGTTTTGCCATCAATGGCAATCACGTTTAGTTCTAATTCCCCGACTATGGCATTTACCCAACTCAAAAAACATTCGTGAAACTGTTGTGGTTCAATTCGGGCAAATAATCGACTAAACCTGTCATGACATGGTATACCATTCGGTAATTATAGAAAGCTTTTTAACCATTCATATTTGGCGTTACCATAGGCTTCTATTGCCACCCATCCGTCTGCGCCGGGTCTGGACAGCTAGAATCGCAATCGATCTAATATCTTTGAGCAAATGTTCTTTACTTTTTTCTATTCTTGGGTCTTTCAATTTGGCAAAATGCTCGAAAAAACTGGCATTTAAAATATTCATTGAAGGCAATGAATCTGTTTGTTTTTGTTGGCAACTTACAGCTTTACTAAAACCTATTGCCATTTATAGCACTCATGAACTACAAGAAACTACATTAAAAATTAGTCGCATTTAACTGTAGCATATTTTGGCTTGAAGTTAAGATGCGTTTACCCTGCATCTATGGTTGAACTTGCCCACAGCACTAAAGCCGGTCGTAATTTTTTCTGACTCAAATCTGTAAAGGGAAATTCAGCTAAAACAATATCTCCTTTTTTTAGCTTCACTAAATTGGCTCTCCATCTTCAAGGGTGTAAATATCAGGTTCGTCGTCCAGGAATTGAAATGCTCCTCCGCTTTGGGCTAACTGGGTTATTTCGACAGTAGAAGGATAGGGGATGTTATTAAATAGTTTTGCTTTTATTAGCAATTGCTCGTCTTCTGAGAGTGTCTGGATGATTTGTACTAAGGATTCAATGAGTTTTGTGTTCATAGCTGAAAAAATGTGGGGATATTTTTTTTACTTCAAAAAGGCAACCTTCGATGATTATAACAAAACAACTAAGAGCGTGAAGCGAAGCTATCCCGTAGGGAATCGCCCGACCCAGTAAAATTCATTCGGAGATAGCACAGATTTACTCCTCGAAGTCCACCTGCTTAACCTGCTCTAAAGGTATATGTAGCGCTTCTGCAATTTGCTCGTCGCTCAAGCCAAACTGCCGTAATTTATCAATTGTTTCAATCTTCGTTTTTATTTGGGTTTCCTCCTGCAATTCGGCAGTTTGCGGCTGACTTTTATCTGCGGTAGGAGTGGGTTCTTCGGAACCCATGTTTACACAGCCGATTATATTATTATTACTATTAAAGCTTCGAGCGCCCAAAGAAATATTTAAATTAGTTTGCCGTTCTACGACGGATTTAAGATTTTTTTTATCAACTTCTTCATCAAAGATATCAGATAACATTTGCAAAAGCTCATAACCGACATCCTTAGCATGACCCGCTGAACAACCACAATTTTATGCAATGTCATCATACTTTTGACGCTTCAGCGTTCCTTCGATAATTCCGCGCTGCAAGTCATTTAAACGTTTGCGTGTCTTGGCGTAGACAGCATCATCTATAAATTGAAGTATTTCTTGGAGGCGCATCATCCGGGATGTGGGAGGACATTAGTTATTATAGCCGACTTTATCCGTCTCGAACCGTCTTTTTCCGTTGTTTACAATAATTTAATAAAAATCCGTCTTTTTCCGCTTTTAAGTTGGGGTTGATTAGTTTACTATAGGCAAAAAATGGGGTAAGTTTTGGCTCCACACATATTTGATCGGTAGCTTTGCAAAATTAGTAGCTTCTGCCTTTAAAAAATGTGGCAATATGTGGAAAACCAAAACAAAATGTCCGATCATTACTAACTAAAGGAGATCAACTGTGAACAACAAAATTGATGAGGGAACGTTAAACAATCTGCCAGAGAGTCTGCAACTTGCACAAAAAGCGATTGATACGGAAGAAGTGCAAGAAATTATCAAACAACTGGCAAAATACAATCTTGGGGTATGTATGCCACATATGCACACAAATAACAACGGATTTGTAGAGCTACCAAAGGATATGATTCAAGTGGAGCGGCAGTTAGTCACTTCTTTCGTTCACTCCTCAGAGGTAGATGATAAAACCATGATTCCGGTGGTGTGGAGGTACATTGATGGTGTAGTTGTAAGTGCTTCAAGTTGTAGAATGTGTGAATAATTCTCAAAGAGCGATCGCCCTTACCAGACAAAAGTGCGATCGCCCCCAACTACCAAATCGTTTCAACGTAACGAATATCATACGGCCGCGCGATCGCAACTAAGATACGATCGCGCCGATTTTTGTGAACCCCCCCTGAAAGTTGCAATTACTACGTTGACCTGCTACCATTAACATAGACGCATCGTAGGAAAACAACAGATGACACTAACAGAATTACTCCCTACTATTAGACAACTGTCTGCGATCGACAAACGAGAGTTAATCCGCATTCTCCTGGGGGAAGAGGATATCAGTGAGGAGATTTTTCCTTTAGAACCTTACAAGATTTACTACCTACCAACTCCCTACGATACTTTGGGTGCTGGTGTAGCTTTGATGCAGGCAATGAATCTGGATAACAGCAATTAAAATTGAGTTCGATATTGAAACGAAGCCTTAATCTCCACCATAATTTATTTACAGTATAAAGTTATAGCCCGATCGCCCTTACGAACAAAAACTAAGTGCGCGCGAGCGAAGCTATCCTCAAGGGAATCGCCCGAAACACCAAAACCTGACAACTGGGCCAGCTATAATTAGCAGTATCTCTTATACAAAACGGCGACTATGACTGAATTGCTCGAACGTGCGATCGCCCAATTGAAAACTTTATCTGCTGAGGAGCAAGATGCGATTGCTGCTCGTCTCCTTACCGAATTAGAAGATGAACGAGCATGGAAAGCTCAATTTGAAGCTACAACAGATGCTCAGTGGGATAGTCTAGCTGAGATGGTACGTCAAGAAATCGCTGCTGGCGATATTACCCCTCTAACTGACGTTTTTCCGTCAAAGCCATGAAGTCAAGTGTTACGAACGCATTCCGCAAGAAACTGGGCGAACTTCCAGCCTCGGTTCAAGAGCAAGCTGGCAAAGCATACGCCCTTTGGTGTTCCGATCCCTACCATCACAGTCTTCAGTTTAAACGAGTTAGCCAGCGTCAAGCAATTTACTCAGTTCGCGTTGGACTAAACTACCGAGTTCTTGGCTTACTAGAGAACGAGCGGATTTACTGGTTTTGGATCGGCGCACATACAGAGTATGACCAGTTGCTTCAACGATTGTAGATTCGCGATCCGCATCCGGCAATTAATACGCTCTTCGTCTGAAAATATCCTACGCATCAAGACTGTTTTTCCTGCCAAATTGCCTCTCTCTCGGCTTCTAAACCACCCAATAAGTCCGTCAAACCTACATTTTCATTTTCCATAATCGTGACAATCTCCTCGATGAGTTGGGAAACTTGCATCGGCTCATCAAAATCATCAGCAATCACCAGCGGCAGCCCGCGCAGAGGATAATGCTTTTCTACCGTCAATTCAGCACTCGAAATCTCAGCCGACTCGATCGCCCGAAAATCCTCCGAATTAGACAAGCGCCTCTGACGCAAAAAACTCAATAGCACCTCAAGTACGTCATCTGAGGCTTGCTCAATCTCGCTGATTAGTTCTTCCCGGACAGTCATAATCTGGCATTTTCCTTGCTAGACTTCTTTACCCATTGTATCGAGATGCGATCATTTTGGACGATCGCTCTTTCCCCAAAAACCCACCCCAAAACCCACCCCAAAACCTACCTCAAAAACAACTTATACGCGGGATTTTGACTCTCATCCCCATACTGATAGCCCAGCGTATCCAAAAAAGCCTGCCATTTCTGCATCTCATCGGGCGGTACTTGAATTCCCACCACAATTCGCCCGTAATCGGCGCCATTATTTCGATAGTGAAAAACGCTGATATTCCAGTTAGGGCTCATCGAACCGACAAACTTCATCAACGCACCCGGACGTTCGGGAAATTCAAAGCGATAAAACAATTCATGATCTGCCAGCATCGAACGCCCGCCCACCATATGCCGGACGTGCAATTTCGTTAATTCATCATCAGTTAAATCCAAAGTCTTGAAGCCACAATCTTCAAAAGTTGCGGCTATTTTAACCGCATCGGCACGGTTTTGAATTTGTACACCGATAAAAATATGTGCCTCTTTCTCATCCGCAATTCGATAGCTAAATTCAGTTAAATTGCGTTTGCCCAGACATTCGCAAAACCTGCGGAGACTTCCCGGTTGTTCGGGAATTGTGACGGCAAAAATGGCTTCGCGGCGTTCGCCAAACTCGGCTCTTTCTGCTACAAAACGCAGGCGATCGAAATTCATGTTCGCGCCGCAAGCAACAGCAATTAATGTTTCTCCTGCGATTTGTTCCCGTTCCACGTAAGCTTTCGCACCTGCGATCGCCAAAGCGCCAGCAGGTTCTAAGATCGATCGCGTATCTTCAAAAACATCCTTAATCGCCGCGCAAACATCATCCGTATCCACCAAAATAATCTCATCCACATACTCCTGGCACAAGCGAAAAGTTTCCTCCCCCACTTCCCGCACAGCAACGCCGTCAGCAAATAAACCCACCTGCGACAAACGCACCCGTTTACCGGCTTTCAGCGATTGATTCATGGCATCGGAATCCACAGGTTCAACACCAATAATCTTAATTTCCGGCCGCAACCGCTTAATATAAGCTGCAATTCCCGAAATCAATCCCCCACCACCAATTGCCACAAAAATCGCGTGAATTGGTTTTTGATGTTGCCGCAGAATTTCCATGCCGATCGTACCCTGTCCAGCAATCACGTAGGGGTCATCAAAAGGGTGAATAAAAGTCATACCTTTTTGGGCCTCTAATTGACGCGCAAAAGCGTAAGCATCATCGTAAGCATCCCCATGCAAGACTACCTCTCCACCACGGGCTATCACCGCATTTACCTTCACCTGCGGCGTCGTTACGGGCATGACTATAATCGCGCGAGTTCCCAGGTGACGGGCGGCGAGGGCGACTCCTTGGGCGTGGTTCCCGGCCGAAGCTGCGATGACACCTTGTGCTAGCAAATCCGGCGACAGTTGCGCCATTTTGTTGTACGCACCCCGCAGTTTGAAGGAAAACACCGACTGCATATCCTCTCGCTTTAGCAAAAGTTTATTGTTGAGCCGTGCTGATAGATTCGGGGCTACTTCTAGGGCTGTTTCTTGTGCAACATCGTAGACGCGGGCGGTGAGGATTTGTACTAGGTAATCGCAAAGCATGGCGTTAGCAGGTTGGTTGATGCCGGATGGTGGGATAATTGTACGGCACTTGTGTTAGTATTTTGCGGGGAATTGGCGATCCGGCGATTCCCTGCGGGATAGCTTCGCTTCACGCAAGTTTCCAATAATAACTTTTCGCTTTGGGAACATAAGGAGCGTGAAGACTATGAATAATATTTCGTTTTTGCCGTTTACCCCGGTTATAAAATCCGGTTTGTGAGCGTATTAGTCCGTAATCCTTGATTTAGTATGTAAATTCATGAACGTACAAATTACAGATTTGCGTGCGGTTGACGAGACAAAAATTCAACAGGTAGCCAGATTAATAGTTGAAGGTTTTAAAGAGCATTGGCCCCATGCTTGGCCCGATCTAAAATCTGCTTTGCAAGAAGTGCAAGCATCTTTTGGAGGCGATCGCATCAGTCGAATTGCTGTCGCCGAAAACGGTCAAGTTTTGGGATGGATTGGCGGGATTAGACAGTATGATGGTAATGTTTGGGAACTGCACCCGCTGGTAGTGAGAACAGAATTTCGCGGACAAGGAATTGGTCGATCGCTCGTAGCTGATTTAGCAGCAGAAGCTAAAAACCGGGGAGGGATCGTGCTGTGGGTAGGTACCGACGACGAAGACAATCAAACCACTCTTTCAGGCATCAATCTTTATCCTAACGTTTGGGAACACATCGCCAAAATTAGAAATTTGCGCGGTCATCCCTACGAATTTTATCAAAAAATGGGTTTTGCGATCGTCGGAGTGATGCCCGACGCGAACGGAATTGGCAAGCCAGATATTTTCATGGCAAAGCGGTTGTAAAGTTTAATGTTGGTTTTAAATTTACTGACAGGTGGCTTGCCAATCCAACACTTAGCCAAATTAGTTGTTGAAAGTTTCCCAGAAAATCGGTCTAGTCTGGAAGTGCGAACCCCGTTCGAGGGTCGCTAATAAACAAACCCAGAACTAACGAATCCATCACCGTATTCCAGACAGGAGTCAAACGTTCAGCATCATCAACCCAGTAATCAAAAGTAATCAAACACTGAACATTAGAACCCAATCCAATACAGATTCGCGAATAAGCTTCCCGCTGTTCTGGAGGGTCGATAAACTTAAATTCAGTCCAAACAACGCGGGCAGTTTGCCGCTTCAATTGGATAATTTCCCCAAAAGCGATCGGATTCCGCGTCTCATCTTCAACTACCTTCTGTAATAGCGGCACCAGCGGAAAATCTGCCCAGTTACCAGGTGGTAGCAAATTAAACGAAACCTCCAAACGACAATCATCATCCGGCGGCTTTTTATCCGTAAATCGGAACGACTTAGTATCCGGTTCAAAATGCCAATCTTCCGGGACATCAAAGCGGACTGCACCTCTTCCTGCAACAAAAATTCGAGTTCCAGGCTTTGACTTCCAATTGTGGTCTTCTTTGAGCTCTAGAGTTTCCTTGAGCCATTCTTGCTTTTTGCGCTTAGACATAAACAGAACACCAAATTGCTGCTAATGTGTAGTTTTAGACTTGGCAAACACATTTTAACCTTATTTTGCTCGCCGTTTGCTCAAATATAACAATCCTTACAAAAATTATGAATTCCTCTCTTCTCTATTCCTCTGTGTTCTCTGCGCCTCTGCGGTAAAAAAGAATTCCTTTCACAATTGGCTAACTTTTATTTTTCACTCTTCGGAATCACATACCTAATTCCACCTTTATTCCCAGCCGCATCGCCCTGATAACGTGGGATAACATGAATAGCAGCGTGACTGCGACTTTGACCAGCCTGTTTATTAATATTGATTCCCACATTAAACCCGTCAGGCTGAAACTTTTTACTTAACATTTTCTGCACCTGATTAGCCATAAACCAGCAAGCCGATTGCTCACGAAACGGCAGTTCAAAATAATTGGCAACGTGACGCTTGGGGATGATTAAGACATGACCTTTGCTGGCGGGATAACCGTCAAACATCGCATAAGCTGTTGCTGATTCAGTTAGCAAAATTAGGTTTTTATACGGATTGCAGAATATGCAGTTATTAGTTGAATTTCTTTGATGGTTGTAATGCACGTATTTGTAAATTTCGCAAGACTCATCTAGGTGACTTGACTTAAATGGAAGTTTGACAATGCACTGATATGTAGGTTTTTTGTGCACGTAATGTTCTCGAAAGCCTTCTTTTTTGATATCCCTTCTGACCGCAAAATACGCATTCCCTCCCGGTTTTAACAGGTGCGACACTTCCATCAGGACATTAGCTTGTTCTTCGGGAAATAAAACATTCAAAACATAAAAACAAATGATGGTGTCGAATTTATCTTCCGGGAATTCCGGGAAATAATAAGGGTCGTAACCCGTAATATCGAAGCCTTTTTGCTGCAACAATCTCACATCGCTACCCAAGCCGCACCCAAAATCTAAGACTTTGCCTTGCAGCAAGTTTTTATCTAATAAAAATCTTGCCGGAAAGGACAGGGAATTTCTTTCCATTGCCGTCAGGTGGCTGAATTTATTTTGTTGCTTTTTCATGGCAGAAATTTGATGTCAATCGTTGTTTTTAGTCTTTACGTAAAGGTTTTGTTAAAATTCCGAGAATTTTGTCAACTTCGTTAATATAATAATCGTTCAAGTCAATAAAAGCTGTTTGATCTACCAATTTGAGAAACTTCCAAGCATTTCCCGTGGTAACACCTCCGTAAATCGCCTCAATTTCATCATTTTGCTGTTGATTGAATCGCTGGGCTCCCAACATTTCAGCAATACACTGTCCTAATCCGTTTTTGATGTTTTCATTTTTGGCTTCTACTAAGGTTACAACTGGTGTTCTGATTTCGTACAAATCGCTGGATGCGGTGAGGATATAATCGCAATAGCCGCTAAGTCCGCTTTCTGGATCGGGGTTAAATTCTGTACCGGAGAAAAACCCGATTTGGAAGTTTAAAATGCGCCTTACTTCTAATAATACGGGAGCAATAATTAACTCGGAGCGAGCTTTTTCAGTATTGATCGCATTGGCGAGAGGGATATATTCTGCTAGGGTGGTTTTGAGATAGTCGCTAGGTGCAATTGATTCTACATCTGCAAACAAAGCTGTTTTTTCATTAACAGTGAGGTTAAATGCTGCACGCACTTTGGTGATGGTAGTAAATTCACTATATGACATTTTAAAAGTCCTTAAATTAACTAAAAATTACCGAGGATACTTGAGATTTTACCATTATTGCAGTTTGGCGATCGCCCCTTTTTCCACCAACACCTTACCAGTCACCAAATCCCGCACCGTCGCCAACAAAACCCGCCTCTCATCCACCTCAAAACTCACCGAAACCCTGTCAATTCCCAATACCCCAGGCGGATTCAAATGCGCTACGCAAACCTGCTGGTGGTGGCTTTCCAGAGACCGAAAATCCGTTTTTTTGTTGAGCAAACTGCTCGTCATTTGCCCTTTTTCGTTAAAAATAACCTCCGCTTGCGATACCTCCGCAACTTCCCCAATATCTAACCGAATTTCCCTTTGCCCTTCAATTGCCACTTGCAGCGTCAATTCTTCGGAACTTTGACAGGGATACTTCATTTCCTTGCTAAATATCGGCGAATAAGCATAAGCTTTAGCATAAGGTTCCCAGAGGCGAATTGCATAGCTGTGGCGCAAATAATCGTCAACTCTCGCCAATTGTGTCAACGCTAAAGCACCGTGTGCCACTGCTTCAAAAGGCTTGTCTATTTTGACTTTTTGCCGCCCAAAATACGAAACCACTAAATTAGATACAGCGGGAATTAAAGAAGTTCCTCCAACCAGCAAAACCTGTTCGATATCTGCTTTGCCGATACCTTTTCCAAGTGCAATACTCAGCACTTCATCTAAACTTTCCCGCAACTGTTCTAACAACTGCCTAGATTCCAGAATTTCCTCAAGCTTGTCTCGGTTTAGCTGCAAGTCGTAAGACATAAAATTTTCATCGTCAAACCAGCTTTCCTTCGCCTCATTAACTTGAGAAAGTTGAATTTTTAATTTTTCCGCTATTTCTAATAAGTTTTGCCAGCCAACTGGGCCGACTTCTGCCCGCGACGAACCAATTTGCCGCAAATAATCCTCGACAATCCAGATGTCAATATCTTCGCCACCGACATAAGCATCGGATTTTGCCAACACTTCGGCACGCACCCCCCCCAGCCCCCCCAAGCTTCGGGCGGATAAGGGGGAAGTTACAGCAGTACGGACTAAACTTAAATCTAAAGTTCCGCCACCAAAATCAACTACTAAAACTAGAGAACCGGGGCGTTTTACTGCATATCCCAGGGCGGCGGCTGTGGATTCATCTATTACCTGAACTTCCGCAACTCCCAAATTTTCTCCTAAGTCGCGAAACCAATCTAGGTATCGCTCAAATGCTCCAACGGGGACTGTAAAAATTACTTTTTCTGGCTGTATGTTTTGTAAATATAATTGTTTCCAAATACTTGTGATAAACTGTTCGGCTACTGATTCGGCTGTGTAGGTTTCGCCTTCGATATTGCGGGGTGGTGGCTGAAAGTCAGCAGCCAAATTGCGTTTAAAAGCTTTGAAAAAGCGGTCTGGCTGGGATTGCCCCAAACGCTGCGATCGCACTCTTTCTCCCAACACCAACTCTCCCGGCTTTTTCACAAAAACTAAAGTCGGCACAACAGAGATTTCTCGAACTTCTCCGCTCAAACTATTAGTTTTGAAAATCCGGGATATATCGCCCAATCTCAAAGTTTCTGGTGTTTGGGTATCTGCGTTGAGAATGCAGACAACCGTATTGCTGGTGCCGAAGTCAATGGCAACTGTAGTCATGTTGATTTAAAATTTAAAATTTAATTTTTCATTCCCGCTGGCAGGGTACGACTAACTTTAGCAGGAGTAAGAATTCGCTCTCCCTCGCGATAGCCGACAAATCGAATATAAACTAATTCTCCTTCTGTTATATCCTCAACATCCGGCTGGTGCAACTGCGGATTGTAAGCAGTTTGTTCCCACGCAGAACCAATCGTTTCAAAATCCCAACTTGACAAGAGATTTTCTAAGGGAGTAAACAAAGCTGAGAGATTTTTGGCGGGCATATCCGGCTTGGCTTCTGCCATTTTGCGGGCGGCGGGATAGTTGGTTAACAAAGTTTGCAACTGTTCAAAGGTAGCGCGGCGAAAATCGGCAGTTAGTTGAGTTTTTTGCTGCTGCAATTCCGATCGCAGCCGGAAACACTGCTGTCTCAATTCTTCTATTTCGCTGGGATTAGTTGTGATTGTAGCCGATATTGGCAGCGCGAGCAAAGTGCGATCGAACTCTTGAAAATTCAAATTCAGCACTGTTGCCAGCCGCCTCAGTTGGTCTAGCGTGAGTTTTCCCACGTCTCCCTGCCGCACTAAGCGCACCCCAAAGCGACTTAAGCCTGCTTTTTCCCCTAAGTCTTGCCAATCGAGAATGTCTAGCTGATTCATGCGTTCCCGCAGAATTGTATCGTACTTAAACTCGATCGCATCTCCCGCCTCAGATGCAGCATAAAGGTAGACTAAAATTAGAAAAATGCCCCCGATAGCCAGCGCGAAGCTGAAGGCAGGCAGTGTTGTTACATCAACTGTTGCACCGAGGATCTCAAACATCTTTAACTCTTCTAAACTTGTTTTAAAGTCTGCGTTTGTTCAACGACCAAATTTTCTTCGCCTTCGTAGTATTCTGGCAGCAAGTCTTGAGATTCTACTTTTCCGAGGGCTTTTTCAATTCCGGCGGTGGTTTCGGTGCAACTCGAACCGGTGGCGTTGAGGACGGTTTCGGTAATTTTGCCGTCTTTGCCGATACGGTATTCTATTTGGCGGTATTCTGCCATAATTCTGCCTCTTGGTTTAATGCTTGAGTGTTGACTGCTGAGTGTTGAGTTATATTATAGATTCTATTTACCAATTATTCTAATGAATTTTTGTAGCGACAATGCAACCGGGGTTTCGCCGGAGATTATGGCAGCGATTGCAGTGGCTAATTGCGGTGCTGTGATGTCTTACGGAGATGATGAATATACACAGCGTTTGCAAGTTAAATTTTCGGATTTGTTCGAGACATCGGTGAGTGTTTTTCCTGTAGCAACTGGTTCTGCTGCTAATGCTCTAGCCCTTGCGGTTATGACTCCTCCTTACGGGGCTGTTTACTGTCATGCCGAATCTCATATTAATCTAGATGAATGCGGCGCGCCGGAGTTTTTTACAGGCGGTGCAAAGTTAGTGACAGTAACAGGAAATGATGGTAAAATAGAGGCAGATACTTTAGGAAAAATACTTGATCGCGCTGGTGCAGGTGTCGTCCATCATGTACAGTCCGCAGCCGTCAGCATCACTCAAGCAACGGAAGCCGGCACAGTCTACAATCCAGCGGAAATTTCCCATATTTCGGAAGTAGTTCGCGATCGCAATTTGCACCTACACATGGATGGAGCCCGCTTTGCCAATGCTGTCGCCAGTCTTGGCTGTTCTCCTGCTGATGTCACTTGGCGTGCTGGTGTAGATATTCTATCGTTTGGAGCGACAAAAAACGGCGCGATGGCTGCGGAAGCTGTGGTTATTTTTAATCAACAATTAGCAAATACTTTCCCTTTTTACCGCAAGCGCAGCGGGCATCTTTTCTCAAAAATGCGGTTTTTGTCGGCGCAGTTGGAAGCGTATATAACGGATGATTTGTGGCTGAAGAATGCGGCTCATGCAAATAATATGGCAGCGAAATTAGCCCAAGGCTTGGCGGGAGTTGAGGGAGCGAAATTTTGCCATCAAGTTGAAGCCAACGAGATTTTTATTCAACTTCCCGAATCGGTAATTACAGGGGTTTTGAGTGATGGTTTTCAGTTTTATCGGTGGGATGAATGTACTGTTAGACTGGTAACGGCTTTTAATACTTTGGAAGCGGATGTTATTGCTTTGGTGGAAGCGGTTAAACGACATCATTAATTATTTCGTGATGGCGAGTTTTACGAATAATATCTGACGAGTACCAACAATCTAGATAAACCCACCCCCCACAACAGATAACCCACATCAACATTAAATTTGGATCGAATGCGGAAAATCTACATTCTGATTGTTCGTTTGATGGGGGCGGGTTTGAGAGATTGTTGGTTATTTACAATTATTGTTTGTGAAACCAGCCCCTACAATTTAATAGGTTCAGGAATAGGTTCTGCAACTGCGGCTAGTTCCGGTTCAACTTCTTCGAGGTGTGCTTCTAAAAGCGCCAGATTTCTCATGTTTGATTTATAAAAAGCATCGAAGATATCTCCGACTAAAGGTACTGATCCCACAACGGCTTCTAGACCGATATTGTAAACCATTTTCCCTAGAGTCTTTTGGGGAATGTTGAATCGAGTTGCTAAATAAATTAGGTAGGCGGAAAACGCGGTATCTACGATATCCCCAGCACCCGGAACTAAACCGATAATGGGGTCTAAACCAATGCGAAATTTAGTGCCGGGGATGCCAATGGCGGTATCCATCAGGCGGCTGAGTTTGCGGATGCGGTTGAGGGTGGCGAGACGCTCTATGTTGTTCATATTATTATTCTTGAACTAGCTGGAAAATTTGAAATCTGTCGGAAGACGGAAAAAACCATCTAGAAACCGCTCATTTTCCATCTTCGCTAATATGCTGAATTCCCCATTCGTGCATGGCATTAATAATCGGTTTGAGACTTTCGCCCAAAGGCGTTAGCGAATATTCAACTTTTGGCGGCACTTGCAGGTAAATTTCCCGGTGCACAATCCCGTCTGATTCCATTTCGCGCAGTTGCTGCGTCAGCATCTTCTGAGTAATGCCGTTGACAGCTCGTTGCAGCTCGTTAAAGCGCTTCACTCCTGGAAACAACTCCCGCAGAATCAAGACTTTCCAGCGCCCGCCAATCACCTCTAGAGTGCGTTCTACAGGGCAATTTGCTCGATCGACCTTTACTTCTTGGACTTGCATAGTATCTTTTTGGTAAGTACCGCACTTTTAAGTGCGTACTATCCATAATAGCTTGACTAGGTTTAAAATAAAAACATCAAAGAAATACCAGATAAATTTCACTGAGGATTCAGAAAATGATTACCGTCAGAAAAAGTGAAGCAAGAGGACACGCTAATCATGGTTGGCTGGACAGTTACCACACATTTTCTTTTGCAGGCTATTACGATCCAAATTATATGAATTTTCGATCGTTACGGGTAATTAATGAGGATTTCGTTAGCCCCGGCAAAGGTTTCGGCACTCACGGGCACAGCGACATGGAAATCATTACTTATGTACTGGAAGGAGCATTAGAACACAAGGACAGTTTGGGTACTGGTGCAGTGATTAAACCCGGTGAAGTGCAGCGGATGACGGCAGGTACTGGCATCCAGCACAGCGAATTCAATAACTCGCAAACTGACCCTGTTCATTTGCTGCAAATCTGGCTTTTACCCGATACAAAAGGCTTATCACCCAGTTACGAGCAGCGGGATTTTCCCCTAGCTCAAAGGCGCGGAAAACTGCGCTTAGTGGCGGCGCGAGATGCGAGAGATGGTGCTGTGAAAGTGCATCAAGATGTGGATTTGTATGCGGCTGTTTTGGATAAAGACTCGCGGGTTTCTCATGCTTTGGGGCCGAATCGCCATGCTTGGCTGCAAGTTGCTCGCGGCTCGGTTTTGGTCAACGGTTTGACTTTAGAAAATGGCGACGCTGCGGCGGTTAGCGGGGAGGCTGAGTTGGTGATTGAAGCTACGGCAGATGCTGAATTTTTGCTGTTTGATTTGGCATAGAATAGCACACGAAATCCCCGGCTTCTCCAAGAAGTCGGGGATTTAATTCGCTGGTATCTGACAGCTCAAAAGGATTTCAAGAATTAACAGAAATATTCTTTTTAGGTCGTCCGCCTTTCTTGCCATTTTTCCGTGCTGCTGCCGATTTAGAGCTTGAAATTGCCTGTCCTCCCTTTCTACCTAATTCAGCCATCCAAGATTTCGTCCCAAAAATACCTGCTACAAGTTCGGGAATCCCAAAATCAACATCTAAACTTTCCCAGTGTACGCTGCTACCGGAAGGGGGTAGCCAAACATCAGCCAACTGTTCTGGTGAAGCATCTTCTAAGCCTTGTGCAAGCCGCGGAGGAAAAGAAAAAATAGCAGCGTTTTTCAGTTTGATAACTATTAAATCTTCCGAGTGATTATAGTGCACGGATTCGGCACGGGGTTCAGTAGCCTCAGCGGTTTTCCATGCTTGCTTGGCTTGGGCTATTTGCTCTCGGAGATTTTCCTCTGTTAACTCTTTGTCCCAGTTTCTAAATACCATGTATTCCTCTTTTGTTACTTGCGACATTAAATATTCTCAAACTTTTGCCCCGTATGGATTCTGTCTTTCCGGTAAGGAAAGACAGAATCCCTCATAAATTTAAGGTGGAACTACTGATTTTACAGTAGCTTCAGATGAGTCAACGAATTTTATTTTTTCCAGAGTCATTGATGTATTTCTTGCCATTTGCTTAATAACATTTCTTGATTATTTGCTACTAATATAAGAGCGATCACTAAATCTTTATCCTTTATTCTATCGTGTGCGTAAACTAAGCTAGGAGCTTGGGTTTCACTGCCAATATTAATTTTGATTTCCATGTGGTTCTTATCATTTTTTCTACCTTTGAAGATGTGCACGTGAGCTGGAATATGGTCGTTAGTATAAATATATATAAATAGATTGTTCTGGCGGTCTTCAAGAACTTTGGGCATGAGACGCTGTTCTCCAACGTGAGGGTTTGCAGGACTTATGCACAGCCTGCCTGTAGTAGGGGCAATCGCCCCCGTTGTTGCCCCTATTTTTTGGATTGTGGCATAAGCCCTAATTGCATAATAACCCAAGCGTTGGGTTTTGTCAAGTGACGCATTCTACTAATACTTGTGCGTAGGGTGCGTCAGCGCGAAGCTAACAATCTGGTAAAAAATCATCAATCCTGACGCACCTTTTGCTGTTGCCTGGGATTGTCTTAAGCTGACTGTGAAGAACATGATACTTAATCATGGGTTACTACTTAAGAAATAAGTAAATAGGAGGATGAAAGTAAATTTTATTTGTGGTATTTTTTCTAAGGGTAAATGTTTAGGATAAATTTTTATGCAACAAAACCCGATCGCCAGAAAGCATCTTGTTTGGAGCCTGATCACTGGTTTAGCAGTCGGCGCGATCGCAGGCGCACCCCTCGGCTGGATGGCTAATGGGGAATTTTCCGAGCAGCGTATGGCTAAATTTATCGTTTGCCAACAAAAAAATAGAGATAAGCCAGTTGCTATGGTTGAGTCTATTTGTGGTTCCCAATTCTAAATTTTTCTGCTAGCCAGAGGGCTGTGTCAAATATTGTGAGGCTTGTGCGAATGTCGAAAGTTCGATCGCGCAGGCATTTTGGCGTTGTCAACCGTAAATATGCCACAAACCGGATAACTTTTCCGTCAGTTGATATGTGGGTATGTTAAATTGACACAATAATGAATTACAGCAGAACAATTCCGGCTATTTTGAGTGCTACGATCGCCCTGAGCTCGATCGCCCTCCTTCCAATCACATCACCTCAAATTGCCCTCGCATTAACCGCCGACAAAGTTAAAACCGTTGCCCAACAAATTACTGTTCGCATCCAGGGGCCAAAAGGCGGTTCAGGAGTAATTTTAGAGAAACAAGGCAGCACATACTATATTCTCACAAACTGGCACGTTGTCGATAAAGCCGGCGATTACGAGGTCGTAACTCCCGACGGCAAAGCTCACTCTGTATACTATAGCCTCGTGCGGCGAATGCCCGGTGCCGATTTAGCGATCGTGCCCTTCAGCAGCACTCAAACCTACCCCCTGGCTCAATTAGCCAATTCCGCAGCAACTAAGGGAAACAAGGCTTATGTGGCCGGCTGGCCGATATCCGGCGGTTCTCTGAGACAGCCGATTTTCATCGCCACGGAAGGTCAGCTTACCGGCCGCCAAACTGCTTGGAACGGCTATACTTTGGTCTACAACAACTTAGTGAGAGCGGGAATGAGCGGCGGGCCGGTACTCGACGATGCGGGGCGAGTTGTCGCAATTAACGGCATTGTCAGGTTAGAGGATAACTCTGATAAAATTGTGGCGGCGGGGATAGAAATTAATACTTTCATGAAATGGCGATCGACTATTTCGCTGCCAGTAGTTCCCCAATCTCCTACTGCCGGAAACCCGAAAACTCCGGCGAATAATGCGCCCCGCACGCCCGCAAGTGCGATCGCCTTTGCTGCTACAAATACCCTGAAAGGGCCTTCGGAAGTTGTCAGTTCTCTTGCCCTTGCTTCAGCTTATTTTACCACAGGAAATAGCAACGGCACAATCTCAGTTTGGAATTTCCCCAGCGGGCAATTAAAAACTACCCTGCAAGGACACACGGAAGCCGTAAACGCACTGGCTGCGAGTGCGGATGGCAAGGTGTTAGCTAGCGGTAGCGACGACAAAACCGTGAAAATTTGGAATTTAGAAACTGGCGCGGTTGTACGCACTTTGAGCGGGCATTCCGGTGCAGTTTCGAGCGTTGCCGTTAGTCCTGACGGTCAATTTGTAGCCAGCGGTAGTTGGGACAAAACCATTAAGATTTGGAATGCGAAAACGGGGGAATTGCTGCGGACTTTGACCGGGCATTCTGGGTTGGTCAATGCTGTTGCAATTAGTCCTGACAACAAAACTTTAGCTAGCGGCAGCAAAGACGGTTCAATTAGGTTGTGGAATTTAGCTAGCGGTCAAGCAATTCGCACGATTAGCGGCAAAAACTTGTCTGTTTTGTCGCTAGCTTTTACTCCCGACGGCAAGAGTTTAGCTGCGGGAAATAGCAACGGCACAATCGGTTTGTGGAATGCAGGAAACGGGCAGTTAATTCGGCGCTTAAGCGGGCATACTGACGGGGTTTGGTCGGTGGCTTTCAGTCGGGATGGCACTACGCTGGTTACTGGGAGTTGGGATAAGAGTATAAGGCTTTGGGATGTGCGATCGGGGGAATTGAGAGGTAATTTGAGCGGGCATTCTGGCTATGTTAGCGCTGTGGCGATTAGTGCAGATGGGAAGATGATTGTGAGTGCTGGTTGGTTGGGGGAAATTAAGATTTGGAAACGGGGCAATTGAGATTTTTTTGAACCGTAGAGGGCCAGAGGGCGTCCAGAGAAGAGAGATAGGATCGCTTCGGCGATTAATCTAGGCATCAGGAGCGGTTTCTTTCTCTAGAAGCTGCATTAAATCTGCATTTTCTTGGATAAGTCTCTGATTCTCTTGATAAAGGGCTATATTTAAGTCTTTAATTCGATTGATTTCTTCGGGGCTAAAACTTTTTACCTCTGCAACTTCGCTGGGAAGCTTAGTTTTTCTATCTCTTCCTTTATCATCCCTTCCTGGGAAAAGATTGTGTGCGGGGTCAAACCACACTATATAAAACGTATTATCAAAAATAAAACCATGTATTCTTCCATAGCTCTTTGCTACCCTAAGTTCAAAAGAATCTCTAGTCATTTCTTCATATTGCTTTTGTAATTCATTCTCATCATTGCCGCATTGAGGGCGCAGTGAATCTTTAATCTTATCTGGAAAGGAAGTTTGTGTGATGGTGCTATCTCCTTTCCAATTAATAAATTTAGGCGTCAGTCTTGGATGGGTTTGCTGTTTAATATCATCAGCAGTCGCATTTTGAATGTCATTAAAGGCACCAAAAAGTAGTTCATAATATTTTTGGCTCAACCCGTGAAGAAAAAACTTTTCTGATTCCCACTCGACGAACTTGAAAGAAATCTTAAGTTTTTCGTTTGATATTATGCGATAAGACTCTTCAGCAAGATTTTTGAGACGACTACTTTCAAATTTTTTCTTAGTCATTTCGATTAGCATGCGTAAGCTGCCAACTTTCTCTCAAAGAAACTCTTCATAGAATCTTTAGATATTAAGGCATTAGAACCTTCAGTTTCAGATAACCCTTTTCTCGCCTCTAACCACGGATCTTCACGATGAGTCATCGTCACTAAAGCTGCACCATCATATCGTCCGTAAGCTTCAACGATCTGTTCGATAGACTCTAATTTTTCCGGTTCTATTTCGGGAAGCTCAAACTCTTCTTGAATGCTTCTCCATCCATAATCTTTGTATTCTTGATACAAGGCGGTAATCACAGGTCCATAGGTCCAAGCCTGAAAATCTTCTTCAAATAGTGGTTCTCCATTGTGGGTAGCCATATAAATAGCTTGGACATAGTAACAAAGCTTTTGCAGCTTCATTGGAGTTAGGCTTTCTAGAAAAACCTCTCTGTGATGGATGATAATAATACTCACAATTTTTTTAAGATTTTCGGAAATCACAAGCTAGTCCTCCTATCTAAGGTCTTCAAATTATAGCCTATATCAGAAGAATATATTTTATATTATAACAATATTATAACAATCGCTGTTTGTAGTGAGGACTTTAGTCCTCAAAAACAGGATGCCAGCGTCCTTACTACAAACTAATTTTCATGAAGCTACACGACTAAATCTTCGATCGAGAATTTCAATAAGTCGCACAGGGCTTTCATCTGTGCTGGGTATAGTTTGGGGACGTGTCTGTCGGTTTCCCAGTTGATGACTGTTGATTCCACCACATTACACGCTCTTGCCACTTGTATTCGAGTCAAACCTAGACTTTCACGTCTTTCTCTTAGCTTTTGCCCCAGCGTCATTATCTATCCCGTACTTAGTTCAGTTGATTATATTTATTCAGTTGACTATATGTAGTTCGTGTCATAACCTAGAGATAGACACAAAGTCTAACAAAGGTCAAAAGCCAGTCCGCGCCCTAGACAAGCATTGAACTGGCTTTGGCTCCAACACTGAATGGAGACAAACTTAATTATGCCCTACAAACAGCGCCTTAACAGGTGGTTGGTTGTTCGCCTGCTTCCCAATATGCAGCGAATCACTGTAGCCCATTTCTTCAGGCATTCCGATGCTGACGGCTATCTGCGGATAATCCGGCAGTTAATCCCCCATGCTCAATTTGTGATTGTTTTTAATGCCGAACTCAACCTAGAAGCAGCCCCGCGTCTGTAGCGAAGGCAGCTAGTTGAGGGTTCGGTTAGGCACAGAATCTACTGGTAGGGTGCGTCAGTTGGTAGCGATTCGATGTACATCGGCTAATCATTTCCGGGCTTCGCACCCTACTACCTAGCATTTTGCTTCAAAGTCCGATCGACCCTTATGATAGATTTGGTTCTTGCCAGACTACACTGGAAGACAAAATCAAATTAAAAATTTCGCCATAAATTCGATCGACCCGCCGATCGGGCGGGACTCTCCACTTCGTGGAACAGGCGTCCCGCCTGTGGTTGGCAAAGTAAATCTAAAATCTCAAACCTAAAATCGCGTCACTTCTGACAAATGATTGAAGTAGAACACTTAAGCAAAACTTACGGTTCGACCGCAGCGATCGCGGACGTGTCTTTTTCGGTCGAATCAGGAGAAATTCTCGGTTTTTTGGGGCCAAACGGCGCTGGTAAAACCACAACCATGCGGATTTTGTCGGGATATTTGCCGGCATCCAGCGGTACGGCCCGCATCGCCGGCCTCGATGTTCACGAAAACTCGATGGGAGTCAGACAGCGCATCGGTTATCTGCCGGAAAACCCGCCACTGTATCCAGAAATGAGTGTGGAAGGGTTTCTGTTTTTTGTGGCCCGGATTAAGCAAGTACCTGCGGGCGATCGCGCGCGACGAGTTACCTCCGCGATCGAACGCTGCGGCCTGGTTGATAAACGTAAAGTTTTAATCCGCAAACTTTCTAAAGGATTTCGGCAGCGCGTCGGTATCGCCCAGGCGATCGTCCACGATCCCCCGGTCATTATCTTAGACGAACCAACCGTCGGACTCGACCCCCGACAAATCATCGAAGTCCGCAATTTAATCAAAAGTCTTGGCGGCCAGCACACAATCATCCTTTCCACGCACATTCTGCCGGAAGTCAGCATGACTTGCAACCGCGTCACCATCATCAATCGCGGTAAAATCGTCGCTGCGGGTACTCCCGAAAATTTGATGGGAGAGTTGGCTGTCGGAGAGGGTTACGAACTCGAAGTTGAAGGGGAGGCGGATTTGGTAAACAGTCTGCTGTTGCCTTCTTTGGAAAATTTGCCGGGAGTTCGATCGATCGAATTGATTCCAAGCCAGCAATTTTTAGTGAATCGCTACCGCCTGCGGGCTTTGTGCGAACCGGAAAGAGAACCCGGACGAGAAATTGCTACAGCTATCCTCGCCTCTGGATTTGGGCTGTGCGAAATGCGTCGCTCTCGCGCTACTCTGGAAGATGTGTTTTTAAGGCTGACAGCGGCTGAAAAGAAACCGGAAGAAAATCTGGTTCACAGCGAACCGGAGGTCGATCAAAATCTGCAAGAAGCGGCAGAAATTCAAGACTCGATCGCCGATTCTCCTCAATCTAAATCGCAACCGATTGTCGAAAATCCGCTAGTTTCAGATAGGCAAGAGTCGATCGATCATTCTCAACCAGAATCAGAACCAGTTGTCGAAACAGTAGAGTCGATCGAGCAGTCTCAACCAGAATCGGAACCAGTTGTCGAAACAGTAGAGTCGATCGAGCATCATCAACCAGAATCAGAACCAGTTGTCGAAACAGTAGAGTCGATCGAGCAGTCTCAACCAGAATCAGAACCAGTTGTCGAAACAGTAGAGTCGATCGAGCATCATCAACCAGAATCAGAACCAGTTGTCGAAACAGTAGAGTCGATCGAGCAGTCTCAACCAGAATCAGAACCAGTTGTCGAAACAGTAGAGTCGATCGAGCATCATCAACCAGAATCAGAACCAGTTGTCGAAAGGCAAGATTTGAGCGACTATTCTCAACCAGAATCAGAACCAGTTGTCGAAACAGCAGAGGAAATAAGCGATTTAGAACCAGAAATGCAACCAGTGGCCGATTTTCTGGAAATTGTAGAAAGGCAAGAGTCGATAGAACATCCTCAACCAGAACCG